>CANNIS010000136.1 GCA_947505035.1 Sphingobacteriales bacterium | reverse complement strand
CCATAGCGATAAGACAATTTCAAACCATTATAATTTCCCGCAAGTTCGTAGCTTAAATAAGCAGGTTCTATCGGATTATAAATAGCCGCACAGCTACACATTAAAAGAGTACATAATAACAGTATATAAATCTTATTTTTCATCCGCATGCAATTTATTTATTTTTTTTCAAAAAAAATGGCCAATCGAACGATTGGCCATTTTTAAATATTGTTATTGGAATTATTCTTTAATTAATCTAAGTGTGCTTGAAGCATCTTTTGTAGTTAATCTTACAAAATAAACACCATTAGCAAATCCCGAAATATCCATTGGGATAGCATTTGCACCCGAAAGGTTTTCATAAACTCTATTCGCAATTAACTTGCCATCTAAAGCATAAACAGCTAATGTTACCGCCGAATTCGATTTTAAATCGAAAGTAATAGTAGCGGTATTGCCTGCCGGATTTGGATAAATTTGAATCGCATCTGGACCAGCTAATGTTTGGATTCCTGTAACATTTGTTCCAATTTCCATACCAGCTGTATAGCCTTTTGCAACCGCTTCGGCTATGGTAGAATTAGATGCATTTTCAATGCCGCCATTTGGATTAATTAACATATTGATGATATGCATTTTGTTAGTTTTCCAAGTGGTAGGTAAAACATAAGTATAAGTATGAGTTACGCTAGTGCCACTGTCTGCACTTGAACCGAATGCATTTGCATAACCTTCGAATGAAGGGCAAATAATTCTTGCTACGTGATCGTATTTCATTTTTGTATATGGAACTGGATTCGCTAATAATTCAAATCCTCCCATTACGCCATTTGCACCACCAGCATAAGCATTCGCTTGACTCCAAGTAGAACCTGTTCCTCTCACACTATCTTCTGTTAATACACAAGCCATTTTATAATCACCCGCAATTGCAGAATTAAACGTAGAAGTTACCGAAACTTTTAATTCGCGCGTGGTAGCATTATACGTTGCGCCATTTTCTAAAATCGCAATTGGCGCAGCAGTTACTTTATTTAAGAAATTTGCTTCTAATTGACTTGGGTCAAAGGCATTACCTCTATCTACAATTACCTGAGGATAGCCAGCTAAATACGCTCCCATACCTGCATCGTAAATTGTGTAAGTCATTGGATCTGCATTGTGAACGGCAATAGGAGCAACATAACCTTCGTAATTTGTTTCCATTAAATCCATAAACACCGCACCTCTTGGACACCATTGACACCAAGTTCCTGTGCCTTCTTCGGCTACTACTATTTTGCCTGCTGCAGGATTTACTGGATCAATCACAATCGATTTTATATTGTCTGTGCTATCTCCGTCCGTCGCATTTCCATTTACATTTGAAATAGTTGCAACTGCATTATTACTGCCGTAAGCTAATGTAATATTTTGATCTAAGGTAATATCGTAAAGTGCTAAAGATGCAATATTTACACCTGTTACATTTTTTGTTTGCGAATTACCATTATAATTTAAATTGATATCGAAAGAAGTAATAGCAGTATTACCTAAATTTCTAATTTGTGCAGCAGCTGTTTTTGTTTGACCTGTTAAACCATTTGCAATATCTAAACTAGTTAATGCTGCATTAAAAGTAGGCAATACATATGGAGTATAGGTGTATGACACATCATCTACCCAATAAGATGCAGCAGCATTTGCAGGATAAATATCCAATGATGCAATTTGGTTAACTGTGTTACTGAACGAACCTTGCAAAGTGTCGTTTAAATATACTTTCCACTGATTCGTATTTAAATTGATGATGTATTTTAATTCAAACCAATTGCCTTGAGGATAATTGCCAGAGAATAATTGACCCCCAGTATTTCCCATAGTTAAGGTTTGATCTGCATTCATATAACAGTCTAATGCCCATATTTGACCGATGGTTGCATTAGCTTGAAAATTAAAATAGCCTGTTTTGGTACTAGGTACTTTAAACCTTGCTTTGAATTCAAAAGTTCCAGAAGTGTAAACTCCTCCAAAAGGCAAAACTACATCTGCTGGTCCACCTGTTGCAGAAGTGGAAGAAAAATAAATTGACTTTGATCCACTGTAGGAATCAGAAGCTACCACGGCAACATCTTCGGTACCGCCATCGGCATTACTCCAGGTTGTCCAGTTTGTTGATTGAGGACCTAATTTTGAACCTACTGTATAGGATTCAAAATCGTCGCTAAAAGTTTGCGCTTTTGCCGAGAACCCTAATAAGGCAATGGCTGCAATTAAAGTAAATTTCATTTTCATAGTTTATTTTTTGATTTTCAATTGATTAATAAAAATAATGAAATAAATTGGCATATAAAATAGGTCTATTGTATTTCATAACCGAAAAATAAGTAATTTAAAACTAAAATCTACTTCAAGGGTTAATAATTTAATGAAAACCATCTTAATTACCGGCGGATCTGGATTAATTGGCAGCAAATTAAGTCTCACGTTAATTGCAAAAGGCTACCAAGTAAGGCATTTAAGTAGACAGCCAATCAGTACCCCATTCATAAAATCTTACAGCTGGGATATCGAAAAAAATAGCATAGATGAAAATGCATTCGTTGGGGTGGATGCGATTATACATTTGGCTGGCGCAGGTATTGCCGAAAAAAAATGGTCCAATAAAAGAAAAGAAGAGATTGTCAATAGTCGCGTGAATAGTACGCAGCTGCTTTTTGATTATGTACAGAAAATGGCATCGCCAATTGAAACTTTTATTGCAGCATCGGCAACTGGCATTTATCCTACCAATCCTCATAAAATTTACAACGAAAATGCAAAACCTGCTACAGATTTTTTAGGCGACTGCTGCGAAAAATGGGAAAATAAAATAGATCAATTTAATACGCTAGGTATTCGTACCATCAAACTGAGAACTGGTATTGTATTGGCTAAAGAAGGAGGTGCTTTACCAAAAATGGCTAAACCGATACTAGCTGGAGTGGGGGCTTTAATTGGCGATGGAAAACAATGGATGAGTTGGATTGATGAAGATGATTTAGT
>CANNIS010000135.1 GCA_947505035.1 Sphingobacteriales bacterium | reverse complement strand
TTCATACGTCCAATCATGCGGATTAATTCTGGATGCAATCCATGAATACCTAAATCGATTACGGTACGTTCGCCTGTTTCAATAATTTCTTCTTCTAATTGCTTACGAGTTTTAGCAACCACCTCTTCGATTCTTGCTGGATGAATACGACCGTCGGTTACTAAACGATGCAATGACAAACGCGCCAATTCTCTTCGAACCGGATCAAATCCAGATAATATAATTGCTTCTGGCGTATCATCCACAATAATTTCGATTCCGGTAGCGGCTTCTAATGCCCTAATGTTTCTACCTTCTCTTCCGATAATTCGACCTTTCACTTCGTCGCTTTCAATATTAAAAACCGAAACGGTATTTTCGATAGCCGCTTCTGTTGCCGAACGCTGAATAGTTTGAATCACAATTTTCTTCGCTTCTTTTGCAGCAGTCATTTTTGCATCTTCTACAATGTCTTTAATCATCGACATGGCATTGGTTTTAGCCTCATCTTTTAAAGCTTCTATCAATTGCGATTTTGCTTCTTCGACAGATAAACCAGAAATTTTTTCTAATTGCTTTACTTGTATTTGATGCGATTGTTCTACCTCTGCTTTTTTCTTATCTAATAATTCTTGCTGACGCGCTAATTGCTGGCGTTGAGTATCTAACTCAGTTTCTTTACGGGTTGCGTTTTCTATCTTTTGACCTAAAGATTGCTCTTTTTGCTTTAAAGAATTATCACGCTGTGCTGCCAAGTTGTTTTTATTATTGATTTCCTGCTCATGCTCTACTTTCAATTGTAAAAACTTTTCTTTGGCTTCTAGCATCTTATTCTTTTTAAGAATTTCGCCTTGCGACTCTGCATCTTTTAAAATTTGACTTGCCTTTTCTTTCGAATTTTGCTCATGGTCATTCAAACCTTTTTTAAGTACTACTCGAGCAATTAAAAAACCGGCTAGCAATGTCACTATACCTACTACTATTAATTCTATTGTCATATTTAAAATATAAAACCGTTAAAAATTTTGCATAGCCATGTATTGAAGATCCAACACGAAACTCACAAAACCTTTAACGGTTTGTTATCAGATTAATATTTATTGCTTAAACAAAAACTCCGTTAGCTTTTTATCTATTTGCTCAATTTTTTGAGTTACAGTTAGGCTAGTGGTACTTTGTTGTCTATCTAAATTCAAATGTTCTGTAGCAATTTGCAAAACACACATAGAGAGTAAGTCTTGCTTATCGCGTACTGCATAGTTTTCTTGAAATTCCTTTAAACGGTCATTCACTAATTTTGCAGCCTTCCGAACATTTTCCTCATCCTCGCTGTTTATTTTCAAAGGATAAACCCTGTCGGCAATATTAATTTTTATGGAGATTTCTCCCATTTTTTCTGATGTTTCGCTATTGCTTATTTATTCAATATAGCTATACACTTATCTATTTCTCGCACAAAATCGTTAATTTTTGCTTTAATGTCAAGTGTCTTTTCATCTGAACCTGCTACAGTTTTGGCCAATTTCAGCATATTATGCTTCTCATCTAGCTCATTTAGCTGCGTTTTAAGCTCATTTGCGCTTTTTTTAAATTGTTCGTTTTCTGTTAATAAAAGTTCATTTTGCTCTTTTAAAGCATCACAATACTCCAGTAGCATATCTACTTTTCGTTCAATGGTCTCTATGCCTTTCGGTAAAGCTGTCATTTGGAGTAATCTATTATTTCGCTTTTAACTTCAATTAGTACTAAGGTACAAAAAAACATTAGGCTTTTCGAATTTCGGCTCCCGCTTCTTTTTCGAAAGCCTTGATCAGTTTTTCCATTACTTTGTCTATTTCTGTGTCTGTAAGTGTTTTTTCGGCATCTTGAAGTACAAAACTCAGCGCATACGACTTTTTACCTTCCGGTAATTTATCTCCTTCAAAAACATCAAATACACTTACCTCTTTAAGCAAATGCTTTTCTGTTTGCAATGCCATTTTCTTTAAATCTTCGAATTTAATAGCCTTATCAATTAACATAGATAAATCTCTCTTAACCGATGGGAATTTTGCCAAGGTTTCGAAATTTGCCTTTTTTGCTTTAACGGCATCGAAAATGGTTTTCCACTGGAAATCTGCAATCCAAACAGGCTGGTCAATATCCATCTTTTTCAAAACCGATTTTTGAACTGATCCTACAAAAACCAAAGCATTATTATTTTTTGTTAAATATTGAAAACCAGAACCTAAAACCGAATCAGAAAAATCTGTTGTGGCATGCACTGCAATTCCCAACCTATCAAATAATTTATCGACTATAGATTTAATGGTATAGGCCGAAACTTTTTCTTGTTTTTCGTGCCAATTTTCGGCGGTTTTATTTCCTGTCAAGAATAAAGTTAAGTGCGGAATTTCTTTATAACCTTTTTCTTTTAAATGATAGGAACTACCAAACTCAAACATTTTTAAATCTGTTTGCTTTCTATTTTGATTATAGTTAATAGCTTCTAATCCTGAAAAATATAAGGTATTTCTTAAAACCGCTAATTCGTTACTTAAAGGATTTAAAATATTAACAGTATTCTGTAAGTCATATTGCTGTTGATATGCAGCCGTTGTAAGCGAATTAGACATGATTTCGGTATAACCGTTATCGCAAAGAAATGCGGCCACCATATTTTGCAAATCATCTTCGTCGGGTTGATTACTAAACGATAAAGAGGAACGCAATTGTGTGGGCATTTCAATATTATTTAATCCGTAAATTCTTAATATTTCTTCGATCACATCGCAAGCACGCGTTACATCTACTTTTGCAGTAGGAATACTTAAATGCAAGGTATCTCCTTCTTCTTTTTCGATGGTTATATCTAAACCTGTTAATATTTCTTTGATACGAGCTGCTGGAATTTCTTTACCAATTAAACGAGTAGTTTGCTGATAAGACAATTGCACTTTTGCCGGTGTTATTTGCTCAGGATAAAAATCAAAAGCATCTGCTGCCATTGTTGCACCTGCAATTTCTTTTAATAAATCAACTGCATAAGACAAAGCATTCATCGGCATATTAGG
>CANNIS010000134.1 GCA_947505035.1 Sphingobacteriales bacterium | reverse complement strand
AATTATTTGGGCGGCGCCATTAGCCCAGGCTTGCAAATGCGCGCCAAAGCCATGCATACTTTTACCGCGCAACTTCCGTTAATTCATTTTGAAAAATTCGAAAGCAATTTTATAGGTCAAAATACCAACGAATCGCTGAGTAATGGCGTAGGTTATGGATTGGTCCACGAAATCAATGGCTTTATCGAATCGTATCAAAAAAAATACCCAACATTACAAGTAATAGCTTGTGGTGGAGATGCGGCGCTATTGTTTCCTCATCTTAAAAATAACATCTTTGTGGAGCCCAATTTGGTCGCCATTGGATTATTAGCCATACTCAAACACCATGTTCAATAAAAAAATAAATTTCGCATTTGCTTTACTAAGCATACTTAGCTTAAATACATTTGCGCAAACGATCACTAGTTCGCCTTATTCTCGATTTGGTTTAGGAGAGTTGCAACAAACCAATACGGTGGTGTCTATTGCCATGGGTGGTATTAATAACGGACTTCGATTAGATAATGTGATTAATTCACAAAATCCAGCTTCGTATAACAGCGTTAATTTAACCACTTTTGATTTTGGTGTATCTGGAAGATTTGATCGTATTTCTAACGCAAACGATTATATGATTAGTAAACATGCTGCGCCAAATTATATGAAAATGGCATTTCCAATTACCAAGAAATGGTCGGCCAGCTTAGGTTTGGTGCCATTCTCGGGTACTGGTTACGAATCAAAAATTAAAAGAAATGCCAGCGATAGCATCACGCAAATTTTTAAAGGAACTGGTGGTTTAAATCAATTTTATTTTGGACATGCCTTGCAAATTGCCAAAGGATTATCGGTCGGTGTAAATCTTTCTTATGTGTTTGGTAGCATCGATAAAATAAAAGCAAATGAATATGCCGATACTTTATCTTATTATAATATCAGACAAACCAACTCCACTTATGTAGGCAGTTTGTACAGTACATTTGGATTGCAATACAGCAAAACATTTGCTGGCGGCAACACCCTTGTCTTAGGTTATTCGGGAGCCTTACAATCTAAACTCAATGCCAATCGTTCGTTATTAAGCGAAAGGTATTATTATACTTCTACTGGTTACGAAAGATTAGTAGACACGGTTCAAATTTCGCCAGAAGAGTCTGGAAGCATGGTTATGCCTGCCTTTCATTCTTTTGGTTTGAGCTATAGCAAAGTAAATAGTTGGTTAATTGGTTTAGATATTAACCAAGGCAAATGGTCGCAATTTCAAGAATACGGTGTTGCGCCAAATCCTAAATTAAATGATACTTATCAATTGGCATTAGGCGGTAGCATCATTCCAAATTACAATGCCGTTGGTAATTATTTTGCCACTATTGAATACCGCGCCGGATTTAATTTCACGCAATCTTATTTAACCATCAACGAACAAAAAATAAATGCCATTGGTTTGTCAATGGGTTTTGGATTGCCATTACCTAAGTCGAGTTCGAAAGTAAACTTTGCAGTAGAAGTTGGTAAAATGGGAACCACGACCAATAATTTAGTACAAGAAGAATATTTAAAGTTTCATCTTGGATTTAATTTTTCTGATAAATGGTTTGTGAAGCGTCAATATGATTAACCCTTTCAAAGTATTGTATTTATTGGCTTTGCCGATGCTCGTATTTTTTACAGCATGCGAAAATGATTTAACAAAAGTCGAAAAAATTTCGAACCTCGAAGTTAGTTTACCGATAGAAACCAGTCAAGAAGTAGAAATTATTTACAGCGATTCTGCTGTGGTGCGTGCACGATTAAATAGTCCAGAATTAAAATTCTATAAAGTAGCCAAGCCTTACCGCGAAATGCCGAAAGGATTAAAAGTCGAATTTTTTTCACCAGGTTTAATTTTGGAAAGCACTTTGCAAGCAAAGTTTGGTCGTAAATACGAAAACCAAGGTTTAGTAGAAGTGCGAGACAGTGTAGTGGTGATTAATAAAAAAGGCGAACGCCTCGATACCGAAAAATTAATTTGGAACGAAAAAACTGGCAAAATTTATACCGATCAATTTGTGCGCATTCAAACCCAAAACGAAGTGATATATGGCGAAGGTTTAACCGCGAATCAAAATTTCAGTACTTATAAAATTTTTAAAATTAGGGGCGTTTTTAATCTCAACAATGAATAAATCTAAAGTAAGCGAAGGCATTTGGTTTGGAATTTTTACTATCTGCCTCTTTATCACCATTATGCTCTTGAGCAGCAAGGTTTCCAGCAAATCCGACAAAATCGTATTTGGCTTGGCTACTTTGTTCGCCATGTACCGTTTTTACACACGTAGAGTTCTAAGAATCAATAACTTAGACAGAAAGTAAATTCCTGCTAAGAAATATTTTCAAAAAATGGTATCTTGCGCATCTTAAAAAAATAAAATTATAAAATAGAATAAGCGATATGGGATTAATGACAACTATGCGTAACAAAGGTGGCTTACTGGTGGGAATCATCGGTTTTGCAATTGTTGCATTTTTAGCTGGTGACGTAATAGTTTCGGGTAGAAACATTTTCGGAAACGGACAAAACGAAATTGGTAATGTTAACGGCGAAAGTATTGAATACACTGCTTTTCAAGCTAAGTTAGACGAAAATACAGAAGCCTATAAAAAGAATTCAGGCCAAGGAGATATCAATCCAACCATGAATGGTTACTTGGTAGATCAAACTTGGAATCAAATGGTACAAGATATTATTTTGAAAAAATCAATTGCGATATCGGGCGTAGGCGTGAGTGCAGACGAGCTTTTCGACATGATTCAAGGAAAAAATCCACATCCAGAAGTGCGTCGTGCATTTGCAAATCCACAAACTGGGGTGTTTGATCCTTCTCAAGTAGTTACTTTCTTAAAGAATTTAGATACACAAGATCCAACGGGTGCAACTAAAAAACAATGGTTGACTTTTGAAAAAGCAATCAACGAAGAACGCATTCGTCAAAAATATTTCAATTTAGTAAAAGGCGCAATGTACACGCCAACTGCATTTGCAAAAGCAAATTTTGCAGAGCAAAATAAAACAGCCAACATTTCTTATGTGGTATTAGATTATGCTAGTATTCCAGATAATTCAATCAAAGTAAGCGAAAGCGAAATGGCTGAATATTATAATGAGCACAAATACAAATACGCACAAAAAGAAAATGCGCGTAGCTTCGATTATATTT
>CANNIS010000133.1 GCA_947505035.1 Sphingobacteriales bacterium | reverse complement strand
TAAACAATTAATTTTTACGGAAGGCTGTAAAGAAACTTTTAATGCAGAGAAGTATACCAATTGGAGTATTGGAGAATATTATGCTAATGCAATGATCAAAGATTTTAACAGTGGAGTAGCTGCATGGACCGATTGGAATATTTTTTTGGATGAAAAAGGCGGACCAAATCATGTTGGAAATTTCTGTTTTGCACCCGTACATTTAAATACTAAAACAGACGAAGTTATTTATACGAATGCATTTTACTATTTAGGCCATTTTTCTAAATTCATTAGGCCTGGTGCTAAAAGAATTGCTTGTTCCACTAGTAGAAGTAATATTCAAGCAACTGCGTTTAAAAATATAGATGGAAAAATTTGCGTGGTTATTCTAAATCAAAGTGAAAAAAGTCAGCAATTAATTTTACAATTAAATGGCGAATCAATTCAATTACAAGTAGCAGCACATGCTATTTATTCTGTAATTATCTAACAATTAAATTTACATCAACAAGCCTGCAATCGTAGCAGACAAATAAGAAGCTAGCGTTCCGCAAATCAATGCTTTAAATCCAAGCTTGGCTAAGTCTGCGCGCCTATCGGGTGCTAGTTCGCCAATGCCTCCAACTTGTATAGCGATAGAACTAAAATTAGCAAAGCCACACAATGCAAAACTCACAATCACAATTGATTTTTTCGATAAGATACCAGCCGCTATCATTGGCGATAAATTAGAGTAAGCCACAAATTCGTTGATCACTAATTTAGTGCCCATGAGCGCGCCTACTAGATGTGTATCTTTTGAAGGCACACCCATGAGGTAGGCAAAAACAGAAAATACGGACCCTAAAATTTCTTTTAAACTAAGTTCTTTTAAAGAAATACCAATCATGCTTAAATCCATGCTAGTATTATAATATAAAGCTCTGCCTAAATAACCTAAGCCTGCATCAACCATCGCAATTAATGCAATAAAACCAAGTAGCATGGCAATTACATTTAACGAAATGCGCATGCCGTCACTTGCGCCATGCGAAATAGCATCCATTAAATTAGCATGCGCTTTTTTAATTTCAATTTTTACGGTTCCTTTTGTTTCCGAAACCTCTGTTTCGGGATATACAATTTTTGCAATCACCAATGCGCCAGGAGCTGCCATAATACTAGCCGCAATTAAATATTCTGCAGGTACGCCCATCGAAATATAAACAGCCATAACCCCACCTGCAATACAAGCCATACTGCCAGCCATACTCGCCAGCAATTCAGATTTAGTCATTCCAGAAATATAAGGTTTGATCATAATTTGTGCCTCTACTTGTCCAACAAATGCACTACCTACATTTGACAATGCTTCCGAACCGCTTACGCCCATTAGCTTGTGCACTACTTTTGCAAAAACCGCTACAATCCTTTGCATGATTCCAATGTGGTATGCAATACTTACTAATACGGATACAAAAATAATAGTAGGGATAATTTTAAAAAAGAAAATAAAGGTATTACTAATGCCAAATACGGGGGCTAATAAAGAGGAGTTCACTAATGGTCCAAATACAAAGTCGGCGCCCTTGTTAGAGAAGTCTAACAGCATAGTTATAAAATAACCGATTTTTGCAAACACGATTTGTCCCAATGGCACCTTCAGAATAAAAACTGCTAGTAACGCTTGAATGAGCAAGCCTTTAAATACTAATTTTTTATCGATTGCTTTTTTATTATTTGAAAGTAAAAGGGCAATACCTAAAATAGCGATGATACCAAAAATTCCGAAATAACGATCCATATTTATTTTTTTGTTTTTAAATATACTTTTTTTTAATATTATTTTAAAAACCTTTAATCTCTACGGCAAGTTTGCCGATACAAGCTAATTGGATGGCAATAGACCGCTCTTCCAATAAGATGTCTGTAGGTTCAAATCGAATAATATTGCCATTTAACTGAATGAAATTAAATTTTGCATTAGTAAGTGCGCTGTTCGCATTTTGTTGCGCTAGCAATAATTGGGCTTTCATAGGGTAAGTCAATTGTGATTCAATCTGATTTTTAAAGGAGTTTTTAAAAAGAAATGCAGTCGCACCAACCAAGGCATTTTTACTTTTAATGTCGAAATCAAAATTGGTAATTTTTAATTCTTGATTTGTTCTGTCATAAACGGGTGTGCCAAGTGCATATATTTCTGCATTAATTTTTTTGGTGAATAATCCTTTGGTAACAGTGGCATTCAAATTTATTTTAGCAGCAACTTTGTCGCCGTTATTAAAAAGATTGATTTGGTTGATAGTTATAATTTGTTTGCCGTTTTCATAAGTAAATTTTTTACCTGCTAATGCCGCGTTCGCCAATAAACTTGCCTGCGTGTAGTCGATAATTGCTTTACAATAAATGGCAAAACTACTGTCGTATTTTTGTTGCTGTGTTAAATTGGGCAGCTTTTTTAAACTAGGTATGATTGGCTTATCTCCAGAAACAACAGCTATTCCAGCCCTTATGCCCATGTAAAAATAAATAGATTTGCCGTCGCAATTAATTTTTGAAGCCGAAATAGATTCTGGAGAAATTACTAAATAGCTTTTATACGTTTCATTAATTAATTGCGCTTGTTGAAATTCATTCCAATATTTTTCAACGGTAGGTTTTATTTTTAATAGTTTACTTACCTCCGCGTCTAACTTCTCATTTATTTCTTTCGCTTTTAAATTAAGTGCCGTTTCTATAACAGCACCAATCGGAATTTTAATTAACCCTAAAGACAAAAATGGTTTTTCGAGCCATTGAAAATTGGTTTCCGAACTTATCTGCACATCCCAATTTGTGTTAATTCCAATTTTACTATTAATGGTTAAATTGATTTTAAAAGTGGCTTCTTTAGATTGATCTACGCCAACTGTTTGATCGAATAGGCTAAAGAAATCTTTTTTCAAGCGGCCTTTTACATAAATTTCTATGGGTGCAGTAATCGAAATTTTATCGCCTTTGCCACTAATTTGAAAATCTGCTAGCTTGCTAATTTTTACAATTAAATTATCATTATTGTTATTTTCAAAACTCTCGTCATTATATAAAACACCAGTAAATTGCTTATTGATATTGTTTTCAAGGCTCAAACAATTCACGCTAATGGGTAAATTGATAGTGGAAAGGGGTAAAGTATTCTTTTTCGCAATACCTAAATCTGGTTTAATGGCCACCGTTTTTT
>CANNIS010000132.1 GCA_947505035.1 Sphingobacteriales bacterium | reverse complement strand
TCTTTAAAAGTTGCCTTTAATAGTGTGTTCGGTTATTACTTAGAAGTTACCCACGTTCATAAAGACAAAGTGCCAAGCGATTGGATTCGCAAGCAAACATTGGTGAATGCCGAAAGATATATTACACCCGAATTAAAAGAATACGAAGAAAAAATTATAGGGGCAGAAGAAAAAATTGCAGCCATCGAATTCCAACTTTATCAGGAATTAATATTGTCTATGTTGCCATATATTCAGCCTATTCAGGCTGATGCACAAATTATCGCATTTTTAGATGTAATTGGCTCTTTTGCATTTACTGCAGCTAAAAACGACTATGTTCAACCCGAATTAACAGACGATGCCGTGTTAACAATTACTGATGGTAGACATCCAGTAATAGAACATACATTAGCCATTGGCGAAAGCTATATTCCAAATAATATTTTGCTCGATCCAAAATCGCAACAAATGATTATGATTACTGGTCCAAACATGTCTGGAAAATCAGCTATATTAAGACAAACAGGCTTAATTGTGCTGATGGCTCAAATGGGATCTTTTGTGCCTGCAAAAGCCATTAAAATGGGCATTGTCGATAAAATATTTACGAGGGTAGGAGCCTCAGATAATATCTCTACCGGCGAATCTACTTTTATGGTGGAGATGAATGAAACGGCGAGTATTTTAAATAATTTATCGGATCGTAGTTTAGTATTACTAGATGAAATTGGTCGTGGCACCAGCACCTACGATGGCATCTCTATCGCCTGGGCCATCGCAGAATATATTCACAATCATCCAACTGTTTTAGCTAAAACTTTATTCGCTACCCATTACCACGAATTAAATGAAATGGCGCAATCGTTTCCACGTATTAAAAATTACCATGTTTCCATCAAAGAAATGGATCAAAAGATTATTTTCTTGCGTAAATTATTACCCGGAGGCAGCGAACATAGTTTTGGTATTCATGTAGCTAGAATGGCTGGAATGCCCGGCAGCGTACTTAAATCGGCTAATGTGATGTTAAAAAAACTAGAGGAACAAAGAAGCAGCGGTGGAGATATTAAAACTGCCATAAAGAAAGCGAAAACCAGTAGTTCCGAATTTCAATTAAACATGTTTTCGATTGACGATCCGGTCTTAAAAGAAATCAGAGACAACTTAAATGGCTTAGATGTAAACGCATTAACGCCAGTCGAAGCACTCCTGAAACTCGACGCTATTCAAAAATTATTGAAGAGTTAATGTTGGCATTTGAAAAATCTTTTGAGTTATTTTTAATAGAAAATAATTACGCCTTTAGTAATTTTATGGAGGAACAATTGCAGGCTAAAGTTTATCAATTAGCGGCAATTCCTTTGCAAATCATTTTACTTCAGAACGATCAAATAGCTACTGAAGAGCAAGCCATCGAATTACAAAAATCGGCATTAAATAGCTTAGAAATCAATTCCAAAAGAATATTGCTTCTCCAATACCAGTGGGAGTTTAAGCAGGAAATAGTAGTTAGTAGGCTACGTTCTTTAATGGGTCTAAATCAAAAAATACATGGCCGAAAATGTCAAATTTTACGCGTCGATAAATTAGCTGCATCCGAATTTTTAATTGCCAATCACTTACAAGGAAATTGCAATGCACGCTATCATTTTGCTTTGGTTTTGGAAAAGGAAATAGTAGCCTTGGCCACTTTTTCTGCGGCTAGAATGTTAAGCAATAGGGAAGTGCCAGCTCGTTCTTTTGAACTGCTTCGGTTTGCTACCAAAAAAGGATTTACTGTTGTAGGGGGTTTAACTAAAATGCTGCATCATTTTCAAAGTATTCAAAAAATGGATGAGCTTATGACCTATACAGACATTGCATTTGCAGGTAATGCGGGCTTTAAAAAAATGGGCTTCGAAAAGCATAGTGTTAAAAATCCAATGCCATTTTATTTAAGTAAAAATGGCGAAATGTGGAGTGCAAAAAAAAATGGGAAGAACATGGCGGCTGTTCCCATTTTTCATTTAGGAAGTTTTAAATTAATTAAAAAGTATTCCTAATTATTTGACAAGTTTTTCTAGTGCATTATCTAGTTCTTCTCCTCTAAGGTTTTTACCAACAATAATGCCATTGCCATCTATTAAAAAGTTTTGAGGAATAAACGAAACGCCATAAGTAGCTGCAGCCGAAGAATACCAGCCTTTTAAATCAGACACATGATTTTCCCAAACTAATTTGTCTTTTGCAATAGCTGCCATCCAAGGTTCTTTTGTTTTGTCTAAAGAAACACTGTAAATATCAAAGCCTTTCGCATTTTTAAACTTTGTTGTTTTATACTGGGCATATGTTTTAATTAAGTTTGGATTTTCCATTCTACATGGACCGCACCAAGATGCCCAAAAATCTAGCAATACCACTTTGCCTTTAATAGTCGATAGGGCAATCTCTTTGCCTTCTGGATTTGCTAATTTTAAATCGATAAATTTATTACCTACTTCAATTCCTTCTGATTGCGCGTTTGCAAATGCGCTAAATCCAATTGCTAAAACGATAGCTAAAAATAATTTCTTCATAAATAATTAATTATACGGTTTGATAATGATCTTCAATAATTTTTCCTTTTTCGCATTTGATAATTCTCGAAGGGAATTTTTCGATCATGCGGTAATCGTGCGTAGCCATTACTACTGCGGTGCCCATCTTCGATATCTTTAATAATAAATTCATAATTTCTACAGAAGAATCTGGGTCTAAATTTCCGGTAGGTTCATCGGCTAAAATAACAGCCGGATGATTTACCATGGCGCGTGCAATAACAACTCTTTGTTGTTCTCCACCCGATAATTGATGAGGCATTTTATGATTTTTACCTGCTAAACCTACTTCGTTGATGACTTCTTCGCTTCTGGCAGCAATCATTTTAGGATCGTCCCATCCAGTGGCACTCATTACAAATTTCAAATTATCTTCTACCGAACGGTCCATTAATAGTTGAAAATCTTGGAATACGATGCCCATTTTTCTACGCATAAATGGCACCTCGTTTTCTTTTATAGTAGTCAGGGAAAAACCAACCACCTCGCCATTGCCTTGACTAATGTTAAGATCGCCATAAATGGTTTTAAGTAAACTGCTTTTTCCGCTACCCGTTTGGCCAATTAAAAATACAAATTCGCCTTTATTGATAGTTAATGTAACGCCAGAAAGCACCAAGTGGTCTTGCTGAAACACATTGATATCTTGTAGTTGAATAAT
>CANNIS010000131.1 GCA_947505035.1 Sphingobacteriales bacterium | reverse complement strand
GCATTTTTACCCAGTATGAAAAAAAATAATTGGGGAAGAATTATCAATATTATTTCAACCTCTGTAAAACAACCATTAAAAGGATTAGGCGTTTCAAATGCAACAAGAGCAGCAGTTGCAGGTTGGGCAAAAACATTAAGTTTTGAAGTGGCAAAATATGGTATTACGGTTAACAATGTTTTACCTGGCGCTACAAAAACATTGCGTCTAGAAAACATTATCAATTCAAAAGCAGCAAAAACAAATAATCAAATCGAAGAAATTGAAGCGGATATGTTATCCGAAATTCCGGCAGGTAGATTTGGTAACCCCGAAGAAGTAGCTGCATTAGCCGCATTTTTAGCAAGCCCAGCTGCAGCCTATATTAACGGACAAAGCATTGCTGTTGATGGTGGTAGAACCATGGCATTTTAATATTTTAAAATGAAGAAAATTCTCAATTATATAAATGGTGAATTAATAGCACCACATGCTAAAAATTACCTCGATAATATGGAACCTGCAACAGGTTTGGTTTATTCACTTATTCCAGATTCTGATGCACAAGATATTGAAATGGCTGTTGCAGCAGCTAAGGCAGCAAGTGCTGCTTGGGCAAATATGCATTACGAAAAAAGAGCCGATATTATCGAAAAAATTGCGGCAGGTATCGAAAGCAGAATGGAAGAATTTGTGCTAGCAGAATCTTTAGATAATGGTAAACCACAGTGGTTGGCTAGACAAGTCGATATTCCAAGAGCGGTTCATAATTTTAGATTTTTTGCAACGGGTATTCAACACTTTAGTTCCGAATCTCACTATATGGAAGGCTTAGGGATTAATTATACCACTAGAAGACCAATAGGAGTGGTAGCTTGTATAGCGCCTTGGAATTTACCTTTGTATTTATTTTCTTGGAAAATTGCACCAGCATTAGTTGCGGGTAATTGTGTAGTTGCAAAACCAACAGAGGTTACACCTTATACCGCTTATTTATTATCCGAAGTTTGTATTGCCGCTGGATTACCAAAGGGCGTATTAAATATTGTACATGGTTTAGGTTCGAAAATAGGCGATGTTATTTCTTTACATCCCGATATTAAAGCCATTTCTTTTACGGGAGGAACCAGCACAGGTAAACGCATTGCAAGCCTTGCTGCGCCTATGTTTAAGAAGTTATCATTAGAATTAGGCGGTAAAAATCCGACTGTTATTTTTGCCGATTGCAATTTCGATAAAATGCTGAAAACGGTTTTAAGATCTTCTTTCGAAAATCAAGGACAGATTTGTTTATGTGGTTCGAGAATATTGGTGGAAAGACCTATTTACGAAAAATTTAAATTTGCTTTTGTTGAAAAAGTAAAAGCATTAACAGTAGGAGATCCAAATGAAGAAGTCAATTTAGGCGCTATTGTTTCGAAAAATCATTTCGAAAAAATCTTATCTTATATTGAATTAGCAAAACAAGAAGGAGGCCACATTTTAACAGGAGGAAATGCCGTACAACCCAATGGTAGATGCGAAAATGGCTATTTTATTGCGCCAACTGTGATAGAAGGATTGCCCATAGATTGCCGTACCAATTTGGAAGAAATATTTGGCCCGGTGGTAACAATCATGCCATTTGATACCGACGAAGAAGTAATCGCTTATGCTAATACCAGCGAGTACGGATTAGCCTGTAGTATATGGACCGAAAATTTAACTAAAGCACACCAAATGGCTGATGCTATACAATGTGGAATTATTTGGGTGAATTGTTGGTTGTTAAGAGATTTACGCACACCATTTGGAGGCATGAAGAGCTCAGGCGTAGGTAGAGAAGGGGGTTGGGAGGCATTGCGCTTTTTCACAGAACCTAAAAACATTTGTATAAAATATTAAATATTATGTCAACAATTATTAATTCGTCTAAAGCACCCGAACCAGTTGGTTTATATCCACATGCTCGTAGAGTAGGAAATTTATTGTTTTTATCGGGCGTAGGTCCACGCGAAAAAGGCACTAAAAAAATACCAGGCGTTGAACTCAACGAACAAGGAGAAATAATTTCTTACGACATTGAAACCCAATGTAGATCGGTGTTTAACAATGTAAAGTTAATTTTAGAAGAAGCGGGTTCCTCTTGGGAAAACTTAGTAGATGTAACCGTTTATTTAACAAATATGAAAGCGGATTTTAAAAAATACAATGAAATTTATGCAGAATATTTTGCAAGTAATTTACCTTGCAGAACTACCTGCGAAATTAATTGCTTGCCAACGCCTATTGCTATTGAGTTAAAGTGTATTGCAACTATCGAATAAATAAATGAATAGCTATGAAATGGAAGGTATTGGAACCATTGTTTACCATGAATATGGTGATGGTGATCAATACCTTTTTGCTTTCCATGGCTATGGCATGAATGGTAAACAATTTCAAAATTTACCTTCTTATTTATTAAAAAAATACAAAGTGATTGGTATCAATTTATTCTTTCACGAAGGCAGCGAAATTAAACCTTATAGCTTAAGAAAAATACGGGAAGGACTGGCTAAAAAGGATATTATAAAGCTATTAGCGCCCCTTTTAACTAAATATAAGGTGCAAGATTTTGCCATTGCAGGTTATTCTATTGGATGTAATTTTGCGCTTACTTTAATGGAATATTATGCAGATCGAATTAAGCATATTTATTTGTTTGCACCAGATGGTATCGAGCCCAATACTTTTTTAAAAAACACAACAGCCAATCCATTTTGGAATTATATTTTTTATAAAATTGCTTACCATCAAAGTTTATTGCCGTTTCTTTTGAAAATAAGTAATCAAGTCCATTTAATAAACAAGGAATTGTATGGAATTGCTTATGCCGAAGTAGATACTTTGGAAAAAAGAAAAGCGGTTTATAATTGCATGACTTATCAAAAAAATATAGTTCCAGATATTACAAAGGTGGAAAGCAATATTCGAAAATATGAGATAACAGTGGTGATGGTATATGGGAAAAGAGATGGTTTATTTCCTATTAAAACAGGAGATAAATTTTTGGTAGATTACCCCTTTAAAACGCTTTATAACTTAGATTTTGGTCATTTTATGATTATTCCATCCTTAGACGAAGCCTTAACAAAACAAGCATGATACTAGCCAAAAGAAGTGTATTGTTTTCTATATTTTTTGCTATTATTTTGAAAAGAATCTTAGCTAAAAGGTTTAATCATATTACAGTAGATGAAATTCCTATCCGAAAAGATCATTC
>CANNIS010000130.1 GCA_947505035.1 Sphingobacteriales bacterium | reverse complement strand
GCTAAACCAATGGGTATTTATGTAAATACTTATGGTACGGCAAAAGTGGCTTTAACCGATGGCGATATTGCAAAGAAAATCGAAAAGCTTTTTGACATGCGCCCTTATGCAATTGAACAACGTTTAAAATTGCGTAATCCAATGTATTCTGAAACTGCTGCTTATGGTCATATGGGTCGTAAGAACGAAATAGTAACTAAATCGTTTCAATCGCCAGATGGCAAAGTGAAAAAAATGAAAGTAGAATTATTCACTTGGGAGAAATTAGATTTCGTTGACAAAGTGAAAAAGGAATTCAAATTGAAATAATTTTCAGAATCAAAATAATAAGCCCCAATCAATATTGGGGCTTTTTATTTATATTTAAATATTAATTAAAAAAACAATTATGAAAAAGAAACATTTAGTGGTGTTATTTTGCTTGTTCGGGGGCCTAAGTGCTTTTGCTCAAAATAAAATGGCGCCAGAAACATTATGGCAAATGGGAAGAGTTTCAGAGCCAATAAGCGCGCCAGATGGCAAGCTAGTAGTGTATTCGGTAACCCGCTTTAATATTCAAGCAAACAAAGGCAATGCAGATTTATTCGTTGTGCCTGTTGCCGGTGGAGAAGCAAAACAAATTACCAACTCTTTTTCGTCCGAAAGCAATGCCAGATGGAGACCCGATGGTAAAAAAATTGGTTACATAGGAATGGAAACTGGTACGCCGCAATTATGGGAAATAAATCCGGATGGTAGCGACAACAAACAAATTACGAGTTTCAAAAATGGTGTCTCGAATTTTAATTATTCGCCAAAAGGAAATATGATTTATTTTACGCAAGATATTAAAATTAAGGAAACACTAGCAGATCGTTATCCCGATTTACCAAAAGCAAATGCGTTGGAATATGATGGCTTAATGATGCGTCATTGGAATCAATGGGAAGATGTAAATTTTTCTCATATCATGGTAAGTACTTACAATGATGGAAAAGTTGCGCCAGCTAGAGACATTATGCCTAACGAGCCCTATGATGCGCCCAACGGTCCTTTTGGAGGAGAAGAAGAAATTAATTGGAGCCCAGATGGAAAGTTGATTGCTTATTCATGTAAAAAAGAAGAAGGCACCGCTTACGCTACAAGTACCAATACCGATATTTATATTTTTGATTTAGCAACTGGTAAAACAGAAAATATTTCTTCGGATAATAAAGGTTATGATACACAACCTAGATTTTCGCCAGATGGAAAATCAATTGCTTGGTTAAGTATGGAACGTGCTGGATTCGAAGCAGACAAAAATAAAATTGTGGTACTCGACCTTGCTACTAAAACTTTGAAAGAAATCACCAAAGATTTGGATCAAAGTGCCGATGAAATGATTTGGTCGCCAGATTCAAAAACAATTTATTTTGCCAGTTGCACCAATGCGGTTCATCAGTTATATGCTTATGCAATCAATGCTAAAGCAGCAAATTTGGTTAAAATTACCAATGGGTTAACCGATATGGGCGCTATCAGCCTTGCAACAGACGCCAAAAGCACTTATCTGATTGCTACTAAAACCAGCCTATCTAGACCAGCAGAAATTGTGAAAGTAGATGTATTGAAAGGCAAAATGGAATCACTTACTACTACAAACGATGCATTATATGCAGGATTAAAATTGGGTAAAGTAGAAAAAAGAATGATCAGTACTTCTGATAACAAAGAAATGTTGACTTGGGTAATTTATCCACCCGATTTCGATCCAAAGAAAAAATATCCTACTCTTTTATATTGTCAAGGTGGACCACAAAGCACCATTAGTCAAAGTTTTTCTTTCCGTTGGAATTTTCAGTTAATGGCTGCTAACGGTTATATTATTGTTGCGCCAAATCGCAGAGGCTTACCTTCATTTGGACAAGAATGGAACGATCAAATTTCTGGTGATTGGGGTGGACAAGCTATGCGAGATTATTTAGCGGCTATAGATGAATTGAGCAAAGAACCATTTGTAGACACAGCCCGCAGAGGTGCAGTAGGCGCTAGTTATGGCGGATATTCGGTTTACTATTTAGCAGGTCATCACAACGGTAGATTTAAAACATTTATCGCACATTGTGGGGTGTTTAATTTAGAAAGCATGTATGGTGCAACCGAAGAAGTTTTCTTTAGTAACTTCGACATGGAAGGTCCTTATTGGAAATCGCCACAACCAAAATCATACGAACAATTTTCACCACATAAATTTGTACAAAACTGGAACACGCCAATTTTAGTAATCCATAACGAAAAAGATTTTAGAGTTCCACTTGGTGAAGGTTTACAAGCATTCAACGCAGCACAACTAAAAGGCATTAAAAGTAGATTCTTATACTTTGCAGACGAAGGCCATTGGGTAACTAAACCTCAAAACAGCCTTTTATGGCAACGAGAGTTTTATAGATGGCTAAAGGAAACTTTATAAGAAATTATAATTAGATTAAAAACAGCTGGCCCAAAAGGCCGGCTGTTTTTAGTTACAGCCTTTTGATGCAAAATAAAATACCGCCAACCAAGCGATTCCTTTTATTAAAAAGAACAAGAAACCTACGATTCCAATTCGCTTGAGCCAGTTTGAATATTTTGTTTTCATAAAAATATGCGCAAGATATTAAAATATTCAACAAAGAATTGGCATAGTTGTTTTGCACTTACCTACTATTTAGTAATTTGCGTTATAATCTAAATAAATGGACACAAATAAAAATCCTTGGCAAATCTTAACCGAAGAAGAAGTTTATGATAACCCCTGGATCAATGTGAAAGAATTCGACGTGATAAATCCTCGCGGAGGAAAAGGCATTTATGGGAAAGTGCATTTTAAAAACTTAGCCGTTGGTATTATCGCGCTCAACGAACACCATCAAATTGCCTTGATTGGCCAATATCGCTTTCCTATTGAACAGTATAGCTGGGAGATACCCGAAGGTGGCGGCTTACATGGTATAGATCCTTTGCTATCTGCACAAAGAGAACTCCAAGAGGAAACTGGTTTGGTAGCAAATAATTGGACAAAAATATTAGAAATGCATTTGTCTAATTCGGTTAGCGACGAATTAGCTATTGTCTATTTAGCCACCACTTTGCAACAACAACAAGCCAGCCCCGAAGAAAACGAATCGCTCGAATTTAAATGGGTAGCGTTTGAAGAGGCCTTTCAATGGGTAATGGAAAATAAAATTACCGATGCAATAAGTGTAGCAGCAATTTTAAAATTAAAAATATT
>CANNIS010000129.1 GCA_947505035.1 Sphingobacteriales bacterium | reverse complement strand
GCGCAAAAAATAAAAGATATTGAAGCCGTAACCAATCACGATGTAAAAGCCGTTGAATATTTTTTAAAAGAAGCTTTTACCGCATTGGGTTTCGAAAAATACTTAGAATACATTCATTTTGGATTAACTTCTCAAGATATCAATAATACTGCTATCCCATTAAGTTTTCAACAAGCTATACACGATGTTTATTTTCCGCAAATCGAAAATTTAATTGCGCAATTACAGGTATTGGCAACTAATTGGAAAGACATCTCTATGTTGGCTCATACGCATGGGCAGCCTGCTTCGCCAACCCGTTTGGGTAAAGAGTTAGAGGTATTTGTTGAACGATTGAATGTGCAATTAATTCAATTCAAACAAATTCCTTATTCGGCTAAATTTGGCGGTGCAACCGGAAATTTCAATGCACATAAAGTAGCCTACGGCGAAATAGATTGGATTAATTTTGCAAACGATTTTGTAAATAATCAATTAGGTTTAACGCGTTCTCAAAGAACAACGCAGGTAGAACATTACGATAATTTTGCTGCGCAATTTGATGCCTTAAAAAGAATCAATACCATATTAATCGACTTTAGCAGAGACATGTGGTCTTATATTTCGATGAATTATTTTAACCAGCAAATTAAAGCGGGCGAAATTGGATCTTCGGCTATGCCGCATAAAGTAAATCCCATCGATTTTGAAAACGCAGAAGGAAACCTCGGTTTAGCCAATGCTTTATTCGAACATTTAGCAGCAAAATTGCCTATTTCAAGGCTTCAAAGAGATTTAACAGATTCTACTGTTTTTAGAAATATTGGCGTTCCATTAGCTCACACTTTAATTTCTTTTAAATCTTTAAAGAAAGGTTTAGCAAAATTAATGTTAAACGAAGCTGCATTAACTGCAGACTTGGAAAATAATTGGGCAGTTGTAGCCGAAGCTATTCAAACGGTTTTAAGAAGAGAAAATTTCCCTAAACCATACGAAGCCCTCAAAGACTTGACCAGAAAAAACGAAAAAATCACCCAAGAAAGTATTCGAAATTTTATTGATGGTTTAGCAATTAGCGATAGTTTAAAAGAGGAATTAAAATTGATCAGTCCGCATAATTATACTGGTTTTTAAGTTTTAATTATTTGAAAAATTTCACTTTTACTTCTAAAGATCAAATCTGGTATATTTTTGACGACCAACAGTCTGAAACACTTGTAATTGTTACAAAAAATAAGGAAAAAGCAACAATAGCCTATCATCATATTTGTTTAAAAACTGGGCAAATTAAGGTACTCGACATTCCATTGCCATCCGAAATACAATGGAATATTTGCAAAGTTTACAATCAAAAAATTATATTTCAATCTCCTATTTCAATCAATAGACCCGAGCATCAATATATTTTGGTATACGATATAGCGGCTAAAAAAATTGTTTTAGAAAACTACCAAAGATGCATTCAAACCATTGTTCAGCAAGGCATCATCTCCTATTTATTAAAAATCGAACCTAAAAAATTCGACTTAATGGCCTTCGATAAAAACGAAATTTTGCAAGATTTAACGATTGACCCAATCGGTACTGATCATTTAAAATTACCCACTAGCACTTCGGCTAATCTATTAAATATACAGCATAAGGCCTTCGATATTTCGGCAACATTAAACACCGATTTTCATTTAAAAGTAAGCTTAAATAAAGCGGTTATTTATGAATGGAGGGCAACAGATATACAAGACTTAAGTCTCGAAAACGATTATTTTATGGTGATTCACGATTACCTTTTGCTTTTAAAAGAAAAAAATACCATAGAAATTATCGAATTAAAAGCATAAAAAACTACCTTAGTGCCATGAAAAAATTAGCCTTATTGCTAGTACTTTTAGTTTCCAATTTTGCAGCCAATGCTGCTATTGATTCGATTGGTATTGAAAAAACAAATACAGAAAATTTTATTTTACATAAAGTTGAGAAAAGCGAGGGCTTGTATGCTATTGCAAGAAAATATCATACCACCGCTACTGCTATTCAAGAGGCAAATAATTTAACAAACACCAGTTTGCAATTAGGTCAGGTGTTAAAAGTACCTACCAAACAAAACTTAAATAGTACTAATGTAAGCTCGAATAAAAAAACAAATCAAACCCCTGTTATTACCGCTAAAAATTATTCTTACGAAAACAGTAAAGAAGTCAACGAAACTGGACTTGCCGGTTGGATAAATGATAAAAATTCAAACTCAAAAAAATCTATTGCTTTACATAATTCTGCTGTAATTGGAACCATTATGAAAGTGAGTAATCCTTCAACCGGTAAAATGGTTTATGTGAAAATAATTGGTACCATTCCTAACGCCATTGAAAACGAAAACTTGGTGATTCTTTTATCGAAAGCAGCAGCTAGTTTAATAGATGCCACCGAACCAAAATTTAAAGTCAACCTCACTTACGCTTCACCTAAGTAATGAATTTAGTTAAACCTTATTTAATTGGCATTGCAGGCGGTAGCGCATCGGGTAAAACTTATTTACTCAATGCCTTATTAAATCATTTCAATGCAGATGAAATTTGCTTAATCTCTCAAGATCATTACTATAAACCTCAAGCGGAACAACATATTGATGAGAATGGTCAAATTAATTATGATTTACCAGATGGGATAGATCAAGAGAAATTAATGGCAGACATACAAAGTTTATTATCAGGCAAGCCCGTTAAAAAATTAGAATATACCTTTAACAATCCAGACGCCAAACCAAAAGAATTAACCATTAATCCTGCTCCAATTGTGGTCATCGAAGGTTTATTTATTTTTCATTTTCAAGAATTATTTAAGGCTTTTGACTTAAAAATATTTATCGATGCCGATCATGATATTAAATTAACGCGTCGAATTGAAAGAGATCAATTGGAAAGAGGCTTGAACATGGAAACGGTATTATACCAATGGCATAACCACGTAATGCCAGCTTTTGATAAATACCTATTACCCTATCAACCAGTTTGTGATGTGGTTATTCATAACAATCAAGAAATAAAAAAGGACATCGAACAGCTGGCATATCAGTTAAGAATGTTTCTTTCAAAATAAAGCTTAATTGCTTAATATACAAGCATATAAGCTTTTTCTACATTTTTGACAGTTTAAATCAAGTACAACAAACATACTTATTTACTTAAGAATGAATTACTTATGTAATTCAATAATAATTGCCTTGGATGGTAATTTGTGCTTTAATAAATTAAAAAAATAATTAGCTTTGCAAGCTTGTAAGTATTAAAAAACAAGGAATTTAATCATATTAATCAATTTATTATTTAGAAATTATGCAGGGAAAAGGTGCTATTAG
>CANNIS010000128.1 GCA_947505035.1 Sphingobacteriales bacterium | reverse complement strand
TCCAATGTTTTGGCTGGATCTGCTAAATAATTTCTATAAATAGCAATGGCACCGAGTTGTGCAATAGCATATTCAATATAATAAAACGGCACTTCAAATAAATGTAATTGTTTTTGCCAAAGGTTTTTCTTTTGCTCGGGGTAATCGCTCCAGTCTACAAAGTTGGCACCAAAGCGATCGAATATATTTTCCCATGCTGCGGTTCTTTCGGCAATGGTATGTTTTGGATTGGTATACAACCAATGTTGAAATGCATCGATGGTAGCCACCCAAGGCAATGTTTTTAAAGTATCTTTTAATTGTTCTTCTTTTGCACTTTTTAAATCTGCTTCGTTGTCAAAAAATACATCCCAATGATTCATCGAAATTAATTCCATGCTCATTGAGGCTAATTCTGCTACTTCGGAAGGTGTATGTTTGAAATCGTTTAATAGTAAATGACTGCTCACAAAAGTATGGATAGCATGGCCACCTTCATGAACCATGGTTGTTAAATCGCGGACAGAATTGGCAGCGTTCATGAAAATAAATGGTGCACCTGTTTCTGCCAAAGGGTAGTTATATCCGCCAGGTGCTTTTCCTTTTCTTGCATCTAAATCTACCAATTGATTGGCTTTCATGATGGCTAAGTAATTGCCCAATTCAGGACTAATTTGCGTAAAACATTGAATGGTTTTATCGATTAATTCTTCGCCGTTTGCAAAAGGTTTTAAAGCTGCCTTACCCGTAATATCCACTTCTGTATCGAATGGACTTAATTTATTCAATCCCATTTTACCGGCTCTCTTTAAGCTGTTCGATTTTAAAATTGGCACCACTTCTTTTGCAATGGCATCATGAAAAGCTAAGCAATCCTTCGCGTTATAATCAAATCTACCTAGCGCTTGAAATTGATAATCTCTAAAGTTTTCAAACCCTGCATTGCTGGCTACATGCTGGCGCATAGCAATAAGGGTATTAAATAATTTATCTAATTGATTACGATCTTGTAATCTTCGGGCTTGTATGGTTTCGTAAACTGTTTTACGAATGTTTCTGTCTTGGTCTTTTAAAAAATTACTGGCCTGTTCAAGTGTATACTCTGTACCTTCAATAGTTACAGACATGGCTCCTGCAATGGCGCCATATTTTTGTTGTGCTAATTGCAATTCGGTGAATATCGAAATATTTTCTTCCCTAAAGGTTTCTAATTGCTTTTTTAAACTTCTGATATAAATAAAATATTCGCTTGCAGGTAATTCATATAAGAATTCACAATCCATTATTTTTTGATTTAACAGATTGGCGTATTCGGCAAGCTTGGGTTCTATGTTTGTTGCAAAATCTTCAAATGCATGTAAGATTTTTTCATCTGTGGTGTCGCAGGTCATGCGTATATATCTCCAAGCAAAATCTTCTTCCAGCACAGACTCTAATTCACTTCTGTCTATCATCCATTGTGTTAATTCGCCTAAAGAAATAAGTTCTCTATTCATTAGGTCATCGAAAAATGGCAAAATAGTTTTCCAATTTATTTCAATGGTATTGGGCAAAAAATGTCTTTCTTTTTTTGGAATCAGTAAATTATTCATGGAATTATTTTATAAAATAATCGAGTAAGAAAAAAAGCGCAAAAGCAACACTGGCAATGCCATTGGTGGTCATGAAGGCAATGTTTACTTTGCTTAAATCACTTGGTTTAACAATGCTGTGTTGATAGATGAGCATGGCTGCAAAAATGCCTAAGCCTATCCAATAATATATTCCAAATGGAAAGAAAAAAATGGGAATCAATACAAATAAAAAAGAAAGCACATGAAGCAAAGTCGAAAGTTGCAAAGCATGTATTTTTCCTAATGCATTGGGAATAGAATTTAATTGCAATTCGTTGTCGATCTCCACATCTTGCATCGCATAAATAATATCAAATCCACTTACCCAAGTGATTACCGCAAGAGAATACCAAATAGGAAGCATGTTAAATGTTCCAGTAACACTTAAGTAGGCGCCAATTGGTGCAAGTGCTAAGCCTAAGCCCAAAACAAAATGGCATAATGCCGTAAAGCGTTTGGTATAACTGTAGCCTAATACAACTAACAATGCAATAGGTGACAAATAAAAACAAATGGTGTTGATAAAATAAGCTGCTAAAACAAAAAGTAAACTATTGATGATTACATAAAGTATTGCTTTGTTTGGACTAATAATTCCTGCTGGAATTTCTCTTGATTTTGTTCTTGGATTTTTTTCGTCGAAAGCTCGGTCAATGTATCTATTGAAAGCCATTGCGGCGCTTCTGGCAAATACCATACAAGCGAGCATGAGCAAAAACTTTTGAATATTAAATACGCCACTATGATCAGCCATACCTAAAACAAAACCAATAATTGCAAAAGGTAGTGCAAAAATAGTATGACTAAACTTGATAAGAGATAAATAATTTTTCATTAGATAGATTGCGCTACATACTGGCTGTTGATGCTGTCGATGTAATTTAATAAATCGTCTTTGCCTGTTTGTTCTTCAGCAGATGTAATGAAGTAAGGCGGTAATTCTTCCCAATTTTGCAATAAATGGTTTGTAAATAATTCCACATTGGCTTGGGTTTTTAATTTTGATTGCTTGTCTGCTTTGGTGAACACAATCGAAAATGGAATGCCTTTGCTACCCAACCAATTTATAAATTCAATATCGTTTTTTTGTGGGCTCAATCGCGAATCAATAAGTGCCATTACGCATTGTAAGTTCTCTCTGCTTTCTAAATAAGTCTTGATCATTTTTTCCCAAGCAGCACGATTGGTTCTGGCTGTTTTTGCAAAACCATATCCGGGTAAATCCACTAAATACCATTTTTCATTAATGATAAAATGGTTAATCACTTGTGTTTTGCCTGGATTTTGAGAGGTTTTAGCTAAGCCTTTTTTATTGCATAGCATATTGATTAAGGAAGATTTACCCACATTAGAACGGCCTATAAAGGCGTATTCTGGCATATTTGCAGCTGGTAATCGATCTTGTTTAGTATTGCTAATTACAAACTCGGCGGTTCTAATATTCATTCGATAAAGATAAGCTTTCTGTGTTAGATTACTTTAACAAGTTCTCCCAAGCAATTTGGTTTTGAATCAATGATTTTAAATCTTTAATCGCCACTCTTTCTTGTTGCATACTATCGCGATGTCTAATCGTAACAGTATCGTTTTCTAAAGTTTCATAATCTATGGTGATGCAAAAAGGCGTACCAATGGCGTCTTGTCTTCTATATCTTTTTCCGATAGAATCTTTTTCATCGTATTGCATATTGAAATCAAATTTCATGGCGTCCATAATTACTCTCGCTTTTTCAGGTAGCCCATCTTTTTT
>CANNIS010000127.1 GCA_947505035.1 Sphingobacteriales bacterium | reverse complement strand
ATTCGATCACCACCTACTATTATCTAAAAGTTATTTAAGTAAAAATGAAGCCTTAGCCTCAAGCGAAAATTTAATTATTTGGGAGATGGAACCAACTGCCGAAAATATCTTGATATATATTCAAAAAACACTTCAAGGTAAATGGCCAGACAATTGCCATTTACATCAATTAACCTTATTTGAAACAAAAGATTCCTATGCCATTTGGCAAGCATAAAGATTTATAAATAAATCCATTTATATCCATTTGCTGAGATCTAGCAATTTCAATGAAAAAAAACATATTTTAATGTGACAATAAAAAACATAACTTTAAATTATTGTGACGATTAGCTATAATAATGCTATTTTGAGTCAATTTAATTGAAAATACATCACATTTGGTATTTTTTAAAGATTAATGAATTGGTATTTTAGCAAGATTGAAAAAGTATTTTATGATTAGAAAAATTGTGTTAGTTTTTATTTTTACGAGTCTGAGCTTTTCTTTAAATGCATCAATACTAACATCAAACCAAAAAAATACGATTGCCGCTCAAATCAATAAATTTTTTGATTCAGATAAAGGCATTTCTTATGTCTATGAATCTAGTGGAAATGTGCTAACCTGTATCATCAACAATGATACTTTCTACAACCCAAATGGCTTTCATTATATATATCATTTAAAAAATAGCCAAGCCATTCGTAAAGATCACTCTCCTTACCATGGTCATAATTTTAGGCGAAATTTAATTGTCTATAAAAACGACATCTATTTATTAGGCGGCTACGGATTTTTTGAGACGAATAATAATTTAGAAAAATTCAGTTTTAAAACTAAAGAATGGGATTTTGTGCCAACCACGGGCGAAAAACCGCCTTTTATAAGGGGTACTTACCTTCAAAAAGAAGAGTTCATTTATTGTTTTGGTAATAAAAAATCTGGGAATAATATGGAACCCGATATATACGACGAACATATCTATCAATTAAATATGGACCGTCGTGAATGGACAAGGTTCGAAAACATCAACGCTGATTTTAAAAACATCAAAGACCCTACTGAAGTATATTTAAATGACTATGTATTAGTGATCTATTCAGGCTTTACTAACATCATTAACAAAAAAACTTTCGAATTTATTAAAATTAGCAACGATGCACTCAATTTTACCTATGTTAATGTTAGAGACAAAGAAATTATTAAAGATGAAAATAAATTTATCTGTACCTATAGTGGTGCCATTGACAATGCCTATTTAAAAATAACCAATGATGTAGATCAGTTATGGAAAACCCATTATAAAGCTGCTAAACCACTTGTTTTAGAACCTAATTTCTTTCAAAGTTACAGCTCCTATTTGATGGTTTTTGCCTTTTTTGCTATTGTAATTACCCTTATTTGGTATTATAGATTATATAAAATCATCATTCCAAGTAAAAAAGCCGATGCTTTATACCCTTTTATCAATCGATTTACCGAAATAGGTAAAAACAAAATAAGCTTAGAGGAATTAGACGAAATCTTTGAAATTAACCATATGGAGTCTGAAAGTAAAAAATCGAAAAGACACCGTATGCTTAAAAACATAGAACAAAAGTACCCGGGCTTTATTCTCAGGGAAAAAGATGAGTTAGATCGTCGGAAATTTAGCTACAACCTCGATTTTCAAGCATTGAAACAAAAGAAATAATTGGTTGCAAATTGGTTTCAGGCCAAAAGGCCTTCATTTGTTTATAGTAGACACAATAAATAAATAAATAAAAGCAGATATGCTTTAAAAGGATATAAAATAAACCTAGTAATTAATTTAAAATAGGTTTGTAACCAATATGCAACCGAAACCAATCATCCTAAATACTAAATAGATCGAGATTTGTTATCATACCTAAAACTATAAATAACTTTATTTTAAAGAATTTTTCTAGAAAAACAAAAAATGGCAGAAAGCAAAGAAAAAGTAATTGGAATAATTGGATCCAAAATTAGGGAAACTAGAATTAACAAAGGTTTAAGCATGGAAAAGGTTGCACATTTATCTGGCTTATCCTATTCCCAGGTTATTCGAATAGAAAATGCTAAAATCAATACCAGCATATACCAATTGTACTTAATTTCTAAGGCCTTAGAAGTAACCATGGGCGAAATCTGTGATATCTAATCCTTCATGCCGATTTGCCAGCATAACTTATTAAAGTGTTAAAAACGATTAATACCTTAATATTCGTTATATTTGAATAAGCACAGATTTAATCAAATATGTTATGAAAATAAAACAAATTCTATTAACTACATTTCTTGTTTTGATCAGCATAATAACAGCAGACAAAGCTCAAGCACAGGTATCAAATTCAATTGATTCCAATAAAGTGTATGTGATCATTAAAAATGACGGTTCTGAATTTATTGGTAAAATTATTTCTTCGGATATGCGTGAAGTGATAATGGAAACTCAAAATTTAGGCGCTATTGCTATTCCAAAGCATGAAATCAAAATAATGAAACTGCTCCAAACTGGCGACCTTGGCGTAGCTGGTAGTTTTATACCCAACGAACCTTTTGCTACCCGTTATTTTATTACCACCAATGGCTTACCTATTGAAAAAGGCGAAAGTTATATCACCTATAATATATTTGGCCCGGATATTCAATATGGCTTAGCCGATAATTTAGGCGTGGGTGTTATTACCTCTTGGCTTGGATCACCCATTATTTTCACTACCAAATATTCTTTCGAAGTAAGTAAAAATGTAAATGCTGCGGTTGGCTTATTGCTAGGGACTTCAGGTTGGGTTGGCGATTTAGGCTTCGCGGTTCCATATGGCTCCTTTACTTTAGGTGATCGAAAATCTAATTTAACAGCCTCTTTAGGATATGGTTCAATTTGGGGAATAGATGCTAATGGTGGTAGAGCCATTGTTTCTATAGCAGGTATGAGAAAAGTGAGCAAAAGTATCAGTTTGGTTTTTGACTCCTTTATTTTACCAGCAACCACACCTGTTGTGAATGTTTCTGGTACTTACAATCGTGATCAAGGTGGATTAATTATACCTGGTGTTAGGTTTCAAACTTCCGAAACTGGTGCCTTTCAATTCGGTTTTACAGGTACGCTATCTAAAGGTAAAATTGAACCTTTCGGATTACCCTATCTACAATGGTTTAGAAAATTTTAAATATTGAGGAATTATATGCTAGCAATTTTGGCATTAATTAAATAAAAAAAGGCGATTGAATTTCAATCGCCTTTTTTTATTAGACAAAATTATAGAAAAATTACAAAGCTTTATAACGGAAGTTATAATGGCGTTGGGTACTTGACTTAATTGCACTTGTTGCAGTGGTTAATGGTGTTAGCCCTCCT
>CANNIS010000126.1 GCA_947505035.1 Sphingobacteriales bacterium | reverse complement strand
AAGGAACAAATGATCGCTTATTGCAATCAGCTGGGAAGCGACTGTGCTTTTTTCATTGAAAATAAGCCCATGTTTGCTTCGGGTAGGGGAAATGAGTTCGAATCGCTTCCGGTTTCGTTAGAGGGGCTAAAAATCGTGCTAGTGAAGCCGGAGATTCATGTCAGCACCTCCGAGGCTTACTCTTCTGTAAAGCCTCATCAACCAGCTCAAAATTTAAAAGATTTAATCTGCTTGCCAATCGATCAATGGCAAGCTCATATTTTCAACGATTTTGAAAATGCCATTTTCCCCAAATACCCCGAGCTCTTAAAAATCAAAAATCAGCTCTTAAGCATGGGTGCAAAATATGCTGCCATGAGTGGGAGTGGATCTACCCTTTATGGAATTTTTGAGAACTATCCTTTGGAGCTCGAAAAGTCCTTTCCGGGCACGCAAGTTTTTTGCTGCTAATCTTCCCTTAAAAAATCTTGGTCTTCTTGCGATAAATTTTGGGCACCGTCCATTTGAGCTGCTTCCGAATTTTCCATCGGAATGCTTGTCGAATTTGCTTTGGATTTTGGCGCGATCAATAATCCGACAATAAGTCCGATTAGAAAAATGGTAAGTACCAAAACAAATTGGGTAATGGGGAAGGAGTACCACAAAAATTGGAGCCTTACATTTGTTTGATTTTGGATGGCAAATAATCCAAGAGCTGCACTTACCAAGGTTAAAATTGCTGTTTTAAACTTCATGTTGGTTTTATCTTAAATTAACTTTATTTATTTTTTGTAAAGTGTTGATTATTAATGTAATAAATTGTTAATATTGAACTAATGCTAAAATAATTAGGATTATTTTTCATTTTATCTTTATAATTACTTTTAATAGATGTTATAAATATACTGATTTATAGTTAGTTATAAAGTTCAAACAAATTGATTTTTTAAAAATTTTTTCTTTGAAATCACCTCCTTTACGCCTTGAAATCACTTTTTTATTTTGGCTATAATTCGCAATATAGGAAAATAATCAATGGATTTTTGAACCCTAAAATAGGCTATTTTTTTAAGCCGTTTTAGGTAAAATATAAGCGCATTTGCTTTAATTGCCCTAACTCATTTGCTGACAAATTAGCTTGTTTTAGCTCGCCCCCACCCCATCGGAGGGCTTATAATTGAAAATATATCAGGGTTTAAAGCTATATCAGGCCTATTTTTGATTTGCTTGAAGTTTCGATTTGATCAAAGGATAGCTAAAAACAGCTAGTAAAATGAGTGCTGCACCCTGGTAAAATCCAGCAGACATGAGCTCTTTTGACCCAAAAATAAGGTAAGCTAACACAATTCCATAGAGTGGCTCTAGGTTAGTTGTGAGTACTACTGTATAGGCACTTAGCTCCTTCATTACTGCAACTCCAAATACATAAGCAATTGCAGTACAGATAGTTCCGAGAATAATTAAGTAAAATAAATCGGAATTCGATAATTGCATCTGATAATGTTCTGCGCTTGGATTAAGCGACATATACGCGCTCAAAAAGGCCAATCCACCCAACATTTCGTAGAAAGATATGCTTGTGGCTTCGATTTTTTTAACTGCTTTCTCGTTTAAAATGGTAAAAATACTAGCCATTAAGGAGGCTAATAAGCCATATATAATGCCCAAAGTATAATTGGTTTCGAAGTGAAAAATTAAAATAATGCCTACAATAATGACCAATCCAATGATTAAATCGAGCGCAGAAGTTTTTAATTTGGTATAAAAAGGAGACAATAAACTGGTAAATAATGCACTCGAAGAAAGGCAAACTAAGGCGACAGATATGGTTGAAGTTTTAATAGAATGGTAAAAAAAGAACCAATGTAAAGCCACAATTCCTCCAATTCCTATTAATTTACCGAGGTCTTTTTGGCCGATTTTTAAAGATTTTTTGGTCCAAATATGATAAATCAAGAGCGAAATACAAGCAATAAGCATGCGATACCAGACCAATTCTAGGGCCGCAATACTAATTAATTGACCTAAAATTGCCGTAAATCCCCATATAAAAACGGTTATATGGAGTATAAAAAGGTTCTTATTTAGGTGCAATTTTCAATAAATAAAGTCCGTAAATACCAAATAATATGTTGGGAATCCAAACTGCAACCATGGGATGCAAGCCACCTTTAATGGCAAATGTGGTGGTAAATTGCATCAATAAAATATAGGCAAAACTACTGCCTATGCCAATCCCTAATTGTATGCCAATGCCTCCTCTAACTTTTTTTGAACTCAGCGAAACCGCAATTAATATTAAGATAAAAGTAGATATAGGAAGGGCATATCGGGTGTATTTTTCTATCTCATATGCGACTAAATCTGCTGCACCTCTTTTCTTTTCTTTTGCAATATAAGCGTTTAATTCTGTGAGGGTTAAAGTCTTTATACTATTGTCTTTTCTGGCAAAATCTTCGGGGCTCATGGCTAAAGTGGTATCTAATAAGGTACCCCTAATAATAGATTCATTTAATCCATTAATATATCGAATGGAGTAGTTTTGAATATGCCAGTTTTTATGAACTGAATCCCACGATATTTGGTCTGAAAGCAATTTATAATGTAAATCTTTGCCTTTAAATTTTTCAAGGGAAAACAAATAACCCACATTATTGATATTGCTATAGCTCTCTAAATAGGCATATGTGCTATCATCAAGCTGCATATGGATATTTCTTTCTTTGTAGACAAACTGGTTATTGATGTATTTATTTTCGAAATCAATCCTTACTTTGTTGGCATTTGGGATAATAAAAGCATTGAATACAAAACTCACAATGGCCAAAAAAAGCGCTACAATAAAGTATGGATAAAGTAACCTGCGAAAACTGATGCCACCACTCAAAATGGCAACAATTTCGGTGTTATTAGCCATTTTTGCAGTAAAAAATATAGCGGCTATAAATATCAATAATGGGCTCAACATTCCGGCATAGTAAGGAATGAAGTTGACATAATACAAGCCAATTATTTCGGAAAGTGGGGCTTTTTTAGCGATGAAATCATCTACTTTTTCTGAATAATCAAACACCACCGCAATGGCTAAAAATATAGCTAGCGTGAAGAGAAAGGTGCCTAAAAATTTCTTAATTAAATACCAATCGAGTGTTTGTAACTTCCATTTCATCCTTTACGAAGATAATTTTTTGGCTTCATATTAGCTAAATATATTACAAACGGGTGGCCATTTGTTTCACCATTTGTTCTTTCCAAGGCATAAAAGTTCCTTCCAAGATCTTTATTCTGGCTTCTTTAACCAACCATAAATAAAAATGAAGGTTATGTAAACTGGCAATTTGAGCACCTAAAAGTTCTTTAGAGATAATCAAATGTCTTAAATAGGCTTTAGAATAAGTTAAATCGGCATACATGCTGCTACTTGCATCAATAGCAGAAAAGTCGTTTTTCCACTTTTCATTTTTGATGTTAATAAATCCTTCGGCTGTAAAAAGCATGCCATTT
>CANNIS010000125.1 GCA_947505035.1 Sphingobacteriales bacterium | reverse complement strand
TTTCAGCAGGTAATAATTGAAACGAAAAAAAAATCTAGTAATGCTTTATTTTACTATTGCTATTTAGGCTTTGCTATTTTTAATTTAGCTTGTAGTTATTGGATTTGGAATGCCTCTGCGGTAGGAATGATTATTGCAGTTTTGTTAAATGCATTTTTGATGACGCTGCCATTTATTTTCTATCAAAAAATGAGGCAAATTACCAATCCTAAAATGGCGCTCTTAGCTTTTATTGCGGCATGGATGAGCATGGAATATTTTCATTTACATTGGGATTTGTCTTGGCCTTGGTTTAGCCTAGGAAATGCCTTTGCAAGCAGCAGCACTTGGGTGCAATGGTACGAATACACAGGTGTTTTTGGCGGTACGCTATGGGTGCTTACAGTAAATGCTATGCTGTATTTAGCGCTCCAACAAGCCGAATGGAAAAACACAAATCTAAAAGTGTTTGCACCAGCAATGGCCCTTATAATCATCCCAATTATAATTTCGAAAATTATTTATAGCAATTACACTGAACAAATTAATCCTTGTCATGTAGTAGTGGTACAACCTAATATTGATCCTTATAACGAAAAGTTTTCGGCCAGTAACGAAAACGAGCAAATGCAAAAACTCTTGCAATTGTCTGCTGCAAGTGCAAAAAAAAATACAGAATTTATTATTTGGCCAGAAACCGCTTTAGCAAATAATATAGCAGAAGAACAATTAGCCAGTGACCCGAAAATCATTCAAGCCCAAAGTTTTTTAAGTGCTTATAAAAATGCAGCATTAATAACTGGGGCTAGCACCTATTTAACTTATGCATCGGCTCAAACACCTACAGCCAGAGTGTTTAGCAATGGGCAGTGTTGTTATGATGTTTTCAATACTGCACTATTAATTGAAAATGGTTCGGCAATTCAAAAATACCATAAATCAAAATTAGTAGCCGGTGTAGAGCAAATGCCTTACCCTAAATTATTAAAATTTTTAGAACCCTTTGCTTTAAAATTAGGCGGATCGTTTGGTAGTTTAGGAACTCAAAAAACGCCAACTGTTTTATATAATAGCGCAGGCATTGGTGCCGCTACCGTAATTTGTTACGAAAGTGTTTACGGCGAACATTGCGCCAACTTTGTTAAGCAAGGGGCTCAATTTATTGCCATCATTACCAACGATGGTTGGTGGGGAAATACCGATGGCCATAAACAACATGCTTTATATGCAAAATTAAGAGCCATTGAAAACAGAAGAAGTATTGCCAGATCTGCAAACACCGGTATATCCAGTTTTATAGATCAAAGAGGCGATGTTATACAAGCGAGTAAATGGTGGGAAGCCACGAGTTTAGGGGCCGCCATTAATTTAAATGAAAACATAACTTACTATACCGACCATGGCGATTACCTTGCCCATTGGATGATAGCTGTTTTTATTTTTATGATATTACACCTTGTTTATTTTAAATATTTTACTAAAAAATAAATTCCTGATGAAAGCTTAGGTATATTTTTAATTAATTGCTATTTTGTAAATTGAAATTTAAAAAATGAAAAAGACCTTACTGAACATACTGAATCCACTGCAATGGATTAAAGCCTATCAGTTTCATCAAGCGAATGCAAAGTTTGATAAATCAACTTACGATTTAGAACTTTACCTTTATAGTAAGGTATTAAAAAGCGACATGTTGCACTATGGCTATTTCGAAAACATAGACATTGCTGCAGAAGATATTTCGCTCAAAGCCATTGAAGATGCTCAAATAAAATATGCGCAGAATATCATCGATTTAATTAAAAATAAAGATGGTTTAATTTTAGATGTAGGATGTGGAATGGGTGGTTTATCTGGCATGTTAGCGGCAGAAAATTTAAAAGTAGAAGCCTTAACTCCTAATATCAATCAAAAAAATCACATTGACCAAAAATACAACGGGGTTAAATGTTACCATACTAAGTTTGAAGATTTTCAATCAACAAATAAATACGATACTATTATTAATTCAGAATCTTTACAATACATCGACTTAGATACTGCCATTGCACATGTTGACCATTTATTAACTGCTAATGGCCAATGGATTATTGTTGATTATTTTAGACACGACACCTCTGGCATCGAAAAATCGGGACAAATTTTAGAAACTTTTAAAGAAAAGATTGCTGCAAAAGGCTGGAAAATCAGCTACTTCCAAGATATTACCTTAAATGCATTGCCTACTATTAAATGGATCAATATGTATGCCGAAAGGTTTTTAATTCCGCTGAAGCATTTTGCATTTGAAAAACTGAGATATAAAAAAGGGTGGTTATATTACTTAACTCAAGACCTGCGTAATGGTATTGATAAAAAAATGCAAAAAGAATTTGCAGCCATTAACCCAGAGAAGTTTTTAAAAGAAAAAAAGTATTTGACTTTTGTAATTGAAAAAAATTAATGAATCCTAAATTATTTTGGATTGTATTACTGTTATTTCTGTTTTCTTGTACAGAAGAAAATTTACCCAATACCAATAGCAAATTTTTTATCAAGGGAGCAGACTGCTCTGCATTACCAGAAATTGAAGCAGAGAACACGAAATTTTATACCGAACAAGATGTGTCCTTAAGTGCACTGCAAATATTACAACAAAATGGTTGCAATACTATTAGGCTTAGATTATGGCATACTCCTAGCAGTAAGCATTGCGACCTAAAAGAGGTTTCGGCATTTGCTAAAAGAATTAAAGCAATGGGCCTGAAAGTTTGGATTACGGTCCATTATTCAGATTGGTGGGCCGATCCAGGACAACAGCAAATTCCAGCAGCTTGGCAGAATTTAAATTATTTTACTTTAAAAGATTCCGTAGCGCAATACACGCAAGAAATAATGAATGCCATTCATCCTGATTATATTCAAATTGGGAACGAAATAAATTCGGGATTGCTTTGGCCATTGGCACATGTATATAATGAGCAACAATTTTTAGGGATACTAGATACCGCAAGTAGGGTAATTAGAAAGAGTGACCCTAATTGTAAAATTATACTCCATTATGCTGGATACGAAAATGCAGCTGCATTTTTTCAAAAAGTTAGGCCCATTAGTTACGATATTATGGGAATTTCTTATTATCCAAAATGGCATGGAAAAAACATCGGAATTTTAAATTCTAGTTTAAATAATCTTGCGGCTAATTTTCAAAAAGACATTCTTATTGCAGAAGTAGCCTATCCATTTACACTGGGCTACAACGATTGGACTAATAATATTTTTGGCTCCGATAGCGATCTTATTTTACCTGCCTATCCAGCTACAGCTTTGGGACAAAAAGATTTTTTATTTAAAATAAAAGAAGTGATTTCGAGTGTTCCAAAAGGCATTGGTTTTTGCTATTGGGGAGCCGAACTTGTTGCATTTAAAGGCCCGCAGTCTACCACTGGTTCTCCTTGGGAAAACGCATCTTTATTTAATTTTGATAACATAGCTTTACCCGCACAAAGTGTTTTTAATCAATAATAAGGAAGAACATAGCAAAAGAGCTTTTTAAAT
>CANNIS010000124.1 GCA_947505035.1 Sphingobacteriales bacterium | reverse complement strand
TTGATTGGCTCTTAGCGAATCTTCTTGTTTTAATCTTTGCGATAGTTTAGTTTGGTTTGGATTAGCTGTTTTAGGTTCTTGATAGGTGTCTGCCGGAGGGGTAAAATGAGTACTCATAAAAACCGGTTTATTCGCAATTGACAAGAACAATGTATCGGTATTGGCTACTGTAATTTTTTGATAATAATAGGCATCCCCTTTGCTAGCCCAAATTAATAAATCGCCAAAGCCCGTTTCGAAATTACAAAAACCATTTTTATCGGTTAGTTGATTACTTAAACTATAAAACTCCGCATAGTTATACAGTTTAAAAGCCACATTCGCATTTTCAATTGGTTGATTTTGTTGATCAATAACTTGAACAACTATTTTTTTTGTTTTCGTATAATTTGATAAAACATTTATTTTGGTATACCAAGGCGTTTTTTCTAAAACCGCTTCGGGTCCTTGATAATCACCAAATACAGTGGTATTAACCAACATAGCCCTTTTAGATGGGCCCGTAAACCATCCTTTATTTAATTCCGCTTCGGGTTCGCAGGCGCCTAAATATTTCCATGTTCCATCTACCCATGCTTCTACCCAAGCATGGTTGTCGTCGCAATGCGCCCAACGGGGTGTATAACATTGACGAGCTGGAATACCAACCGAACGCAACGCAGTAACCAATAAAGTCGATTCTTCGCCGCACCTACCAAAAGTAGTTTTTACACAATTTAAAGGAGAGGAAGTACGATCGTCTGTAGAACGGTAAATAACTTTTTCGTGGCACCAGTGGTTCACCTCCAAAACGGCTGCTTCCATGGATAAGCCGGCTACCCTATCTTTGAGTGCTTGATAAAAAACTATACGAGCTGTATCTAGCGTTTCGGTATTCACTCTAATGGGCAATACAAAATGTCGGTAAATATTTTCTGGTATTTTTTCAGACCATGGCATGGTCAATTTTGCTTGTGCAGATGATTGTATATTTTTCAAATAAAATTCGCCATCGTAATCTGCTAAATCAGACAAGGGCATATACGCATATAAAAACTTCAAAGCCTCGTTTTCAAAAGGACTTAAGGATTTATTAAATACATGAAAGAGTGCCGAATCTTTATTTGTGCAGAGCGCTTTTTGCTTTTGAAACTGACTATCTACTTTCGCTAAATAGTTGGCATCGGTAATTAAATGCATCTCGTTTTGGCAAGCCGAAGCTGCAAACATGCAATAAATCGAAAAAAATAAGATCCTAATACGCATATGATATATTTTAATATATACTAATTTCATCTACAAACAACCAAGCCTCACTCCCAGCCGCTTCGTGCCATTCGGGACATTTATCAACTTTTTTAGCAATCACTTTAATATAACGTGTGGCTGTATTTGACAAATCGAAGGTAAAGTTTTGCATACTTGTTTCGCTCACATTTTGAGGAAATTTATTCTCAATCACTTTGTATAATTTAAATTGAATGCCATCGCTCGAAGTATATAGGGAAACGCTTTCGGGAAATAAAATCCAAGAAGGCATACTTTGTAAAAAATGAGTTTGTATGCTGTTGATTTTTTTATTTTCTCCTAAGTCTATGATGGCTTCTAAATTATTTTGCTGAAACCCTAACCAAAGTCCATCATGAAAATCAATCGAACCAATGAGCCCGTCGACTAAGGAATTAGCGCCATTGGCTGCATAACTATCGCTAGGCTTAACTTTGATTGTACATGGCTTGGCGATGGCTTGGTGAATATCGAATTGACGGCTGAAGACTTCTAATTGATTGGTATCTGTTTGTTGTATCGCCGCTTTTAAAATGCCAGCTTGTTGTAATTGAATAGCTTTCTGATATGGCATAGCCTTTGGATTTCCAATTTGTGGCAGCGATTGATCTAAAGTATATAAGATTTTTAAATCGGCTTGGGCAGGAATTAATTCCACTTGAAAAGCTTTAGCCATTGGATTTGCTTGAATCGAAAAAGTGATGGCTTGTTTATCAAAACCATATTGAATACCCAATGCGGTTAAGCGAGGATAATGCGACTCCACTCTTTGATTGAATGCTTCGAAATTGCGGGGCATTGGATTGGTCCATAAAACTTCGGCTAAAGCCAATAAGCGTGGAAATACTTTCGAATCGACTAAGTTTTGTGGTGCTTTTTCGGTCCACATATTACATTCTCCACCTAGAATATACTTTTCGTTTTCGGCCGAAATGCCTGCTGGTATTGGATTAAAACTATAAACTTTAGCTAAATCAATGGACTTTAAAGAATAATCAAAATAACAATGACTGGTTGGCGATACAATGGCATCGTGTTGCGAATTAACTGCAGCTATTGCGCCTTCTACTCCTCTCCACGATTGCACCGTTGCATTAGGGGCTAAACCTCCTTCTAAAATTTCATCCCAACCAATTATTTTTTTACCATTCGTATTGGCAAATTTCTCCATTCGTTTAATAAAATAACTTTGCAATTCATGCGCATCTTTGAGTTTTTCGTTTTGCATTCTTATTTGACATGCTGCGCAATTTTCCCAACGATATTTAGGTGCTTCGTCACCACCTATATGAATATATTTAGAAGGAAATAATGCAAACACTTCTGTTAATACATTTTCTAAAAAGATAAATGTGCTATCGCTACCTGCACAATAGATGTCTTTAAAAACACCCCAGGTATTTGCTACCGCAAGTGGTGCCTTAGTGCAAGAAAGCCCAGGATAAGCAGCAATAGCAGCCATAGAATGGCCTGGCATTTCGATTTCTGGAATTACTTCGATATTTAATTTAGCGGCATAAGCCACCACTTCTTTGATGTCTGCTTGGGTATAAAATCCACCATAAATATTGCCTTCTTTTTCTTTTCTGAAAGCACCAACAGAGGTAAGTTTTGGATATTTTTTTATTTCTATTCGCCAAGCTTGGTCTTCGGTTAAATGCCAATGAAATTTATTCATTTTGTAATAAGCTAATACATCTAAATAATGTAGAATAAATGCTTTATCCATGAAATGCCTACAACAATCTAAATTGAGTCCGCGCCAAGCAAATGTTGGATAATCAAAAATGCTTAAGCAGGGCAAAGTCCAGGTGTTTAATGATTTCACAATCCCTTTATTTTCTATTGTTGCCGGCAATAATTGTCGGAGGGTTTGAAATCCGTAAAATACGCCGGCGATGCTCTTCCCAGTGAGTCTGATGCTTTTATTTTTTATAATTAATTGATAGGCTTCTGCGCTCAGTTGCTTATTTTCAGAAGTATTAGCAACAAAATTACTTGCCACACCTAAGTAAATGACATTATTTTCGGGCGCATTTTTAGTAGCTATCTTAAAAGGTAAATGCGTTGCTTCTTGCAAAAAATGTTGCAAATAAAGTGCTGTGTTTTTTAATTCAGCATTGGCTTGGTCAAAAGCTATTTGCGTATGCTCGTTAAAAACAAATTGCCCTTCACTGCTTATTAATTGTTGTGGCGCAGGAATGATTTGAATTGCTGTGGAGCTTTGTTGTGCAAGAATCCAAAGAGGCGAAATATTAATTATAAAAAATAAGACTATATATTTTTTCATCGGTAGATTATTTTTGATGTGGAATAAATGTGATTTTTTCGAATACGAGTTCTTGACCAGCTTTAGGTAACACTTTTAATTTGAT
>CANNIS010000123.1 GCA_947505035.1 Sphingobacteriales bacterium | reverse complement strand
ATCAGAAATATTTCTAACGCGGGCGTAATTGGTGCAGATTCAATTTTAACCATTACTTTAAATGACGATGAAGTTCCTTTCTATCCTATTTCTGATTTAAGAATTAATGATGCGAATGGAAACCCAACTTTCCCATTAGCTACTCCATTAGCTATTAGAGGTGTTGTTTATTCACCTAATTTAAGAGCTGCTGGCTTACAATTCTCTTTAGTTGATGCAACTGGAGCAATGACTATTTTCAAAGCAACTGGTAACCTAGGATACACTGTAACCCTAGGAGATTCATTAGCTATATATGGTAAATTATCACCATATAATGGATTAAATGAAGTTGCAGTTGATTCGTTTAAAGTATTAGCTACTGGTATTGCTTTAAAAGCGCCAAAAGTAGTGACACAATTAAAAGAAGAAGACGAATCTAATATCGTTAAAGTTCTTAAAGTTCGTGTAATTGACCCAGCACAATGGACTAAAACTGGTTCTGGTTTTAATGTGAAAATTACCAACGGAACAGATTCAATGGACATGCGTATCTTGAATTCGGTAGATTTATATACTATGGATGCACCAATTGGAGATTTCAATGTAACCGGTGTAGTAAGTCAGTTTGATGCTAGCAACCCTAAAAACAGTGGTTACCAATTAATGCCAAGAGGAAGTTCAGATATTTATGTAATACCCGCTCCTCCTGTAGATCCAACAGTTGCCATCGAATTAGGAACTTATACAACCGTAGAAGGTGCTGGTACTGCGACTATTAAATTAGTTTTAAACAAACCTGCTTTTGATAGTGTATATGTGAATTTTGATGTTTCAGGTGGTACAGCAACCCCAGGTGCTGATTATACGATTGCTACTCCAAATCCAATATTCTTTAACATTGGTGATTCAGTTAAAACAGTAACTATTAATATTGTTAACGACATTAAAGTAGAAACACCGGAAACAATTAATGTGGAAATTTCGAATCCAATCGGTGCTACATTAGGAAATAGAACTACTGCTGTTATGACTATTAACGATAACGACACTTTAGTTGGAATTAATACGAATGCTAAAGCTGGAATTGCGGTTTACCCTAATCCTGCTCATGGTTTAGTGAATATCAAAACTGTTGAAACAATTACTAAGATTCAAGTAATCAATGCAATTGGTCAAATAGTTTTAGAGAAATCTAATATTAACAATAACTTTAGCTCAATTGAATTAAAAACCATTGAATCAGGTGTTTATACTATCTTAGTATCAACCGAAAATGGTGTAATTGCTAGTAAATTTATCAAGCAATAAATAAACTTAAACTTATTAAAAAGGGTCCTTTCGTATGAGAGGACCCTTTTTTTATGGCATTAAGAGAGAAAAAAGAAGATAGCGATTTGTTTATTTAAGCAATCACAAATTCATACACAAACAAAAAAGGCTCGGAAAATTCCGAGCCTTTTTTGTTTAATGCTTATTGAATAAATTATTTTACTGCGTGTACAATCGCTTTAAAAGCTTCTGGATTGTTCATTGCTAAATCTGCTAATGTCTTACGATTTAAATCAATGTTTTTTGCGTGTAATTTACCCATAAATACAGAGTATGACATTCCATGTAAACGTGTACCAGCATTGATACGTTGAATCCACAAACCTCTAAATTCTCTTTTCTTTACTTTTCTATCACGATATGCATATTGCATACCTTTTTCTAAAGTGTTTTTAGCAATTGTAAAAACTTTACTTCTTGAGCCCCAAAAGCCTCTTGCAGCTTTTAGTACTTTTTTTCTTCTGCGGCGAGCCGCTACTACGTTAACCGATCTAGGCATTTTTTTACGTTTTTTGGTTTCGGCGTCTTTCGAACTTAATACCGGGTACCTGGTTAAAAATTAATTAATTATTCGTCTTTCCGAATGTCTGGTAATTACTTACCCATGCAAAGCATTCTTTCAACATTGCCTCTATCTGCATCTGTTACATAAACAGTTCCAGTTAAACCACGCTTTTGTTTCGTAGTTTTCTTGGTTAAGATGTGACGTTTGAAAGCGCTTTTTCTTGCAATTTTACCTGTTCCAGTGAGCTTAAAACGCTTCTTAGCACTGGAATTAGTTTTCATTTTTGGCATCGCTTTATTTATTTAGTTGTTTGTTATTTTTTAGCTTTTGGAGCAATAGAAATAAACATTCTTTTACCCTCTAATTTTGGCAATTGTTCTACTTTTCCAACATCTTCTAGTGCTTGGGCAAATCTTAATAATAAAATTTCGCCTTGCTCTTTATATACAATTGCTCTTCCTTTAAAATGAACAAAAGCTCTCACTTTTGAACCTTCTGTTAAGAAATTAGTCGCGTGTTTTAACTTAAACTCGAAATCGTGGTCATCGGTATTTGGTCCGAATCTAATTTCTTTAATGACAGTTTTAGCTGCCTTCGCTTTAATCTCTTTTGTTTTTTTCTTTTGTTCGTAAACGAACTTATTGTAATCAATTATTTTACAAACAGGTGGTACAGCATTAGGCGAAATTTCAACCAAATCTAATCCCTGTTCTTCAGCAATAGCTAATGCTTCAGCGATTTTGTAGATTCCGGGTTCTATTCCTTCGGCAACTAAACGAACTTCCGTTACACGAATTAATTCGTTGATTTTGTGTTCTGCCTCTTTTTTTCTACTATTCCTAAAATCTGGTCTAGGTCTGGGTTTATGAAAACTCTGTGCTATTGGGATATCCTCCTATTTTGTTATTAAATTGTTATTTCTTTTTTTATTAGTTCGGCAAAGGCCTCCATGCTCATGGCACCTAAATCACCTTCACCATGCTTTCTTACAGACACTAAACCATCTTCAGATTCCTTTTCGCCTACAATCAGCATAAATGGAATTTTCTTAACTTCTGCGTCTCTGATTTTCTTCCCAATCTTTTCATCCCTATTATCAATCAGACCGCGAATATCGTAATTATTTAGTGAATTTGAAATATTTTTTGCGTAATCGGCATATTTTTCGCTAATCGGCAAGATAATATATTGATCGGGGCTTAACCATAAAGGAAAATTACCTGCACAATGTTCTATTAAAACAGCCACAAAACGCTCTAAAGAGCCAAATGGAGCCCTGTGGATCATTACAGGACGGTGTTTTTGGTTATCACTGCCGGTATATTCTAATTCGAATCTTTCTGGTAAATTATAATCAACTTGAATGGTTCCTAATTGCCATTTTCTGCCAATCGCATCTTTGACCATAAAATCGAGTTTAGGGCCGTAAAATGCCGCTTCTCCAAGTTCTACTACTGTTTTTAATCCTTTTTCTGCTGCAGCTTCAATAATTGATTGTTCTGCTAATTGCCAGTTTTCGTCGGATCCAATGTATTTAGTCTTGTTTTCTGGATCTCTTAAGGAAATTTGGGCGGTATAGTTCTCAAAACCCAAAGCACCAAAAACATATAAAACCAAATCAATTACCTTTTTAAATTCTTCTTTTACCTGATCTGGGCGGCAGAATAAATGCGCATCGTCTTGCGTAAAGCCACGCACCCTAGTAAGCCCGTGAAGCTCTCCACTTTGTTCGTAACGGTAAACTGTTCCAAACTCGGCATAACGAACAGGTAAGTCTTTATACGACCTTGGTTTTGTTTTATAAATTTCGCAATGATGTGGGCAATT
>CANNIS010000122.1 GCA_947505035.1 Sphingobacteriales bacterium | reverse complement strand
GGCATTCCTTGCCCCATTCCTCGTCGTGGTATTGGATATAAATGGGATCCGATAAACACCAATCGCAGCGGGTATTCCTTTTTTCGTGATTGGCATTATATTCGTTTATTAATTTTCCCATGTCTAAAGCTAAGTATTATTCATAAAATCCTAAAATCAGGTGCCTTAATTGACCAATAAATATGAAGATTATGATAACTTTGGAATAAGCATATGCAAGACAAGAAACTATACCTATTAGATGGAATGGCGTTGATTTATCGCGCACATTTCGCCTTGAGTAAATCACCAAGATTTACTTCCAATGGCCTAAACACATCGGCCGTATTTGGCTTTGCCAATACTTTATTAGAATTATTGAGAAGAGAAAAGCCAAGTCATATTGCGGTGGTTTTTGATACGAAAGCGCCAACCGAACGCCACACCGATTTTGTCGAATACAAAGCGCACCGTGAGGCTATGCCCGAAGATTTATCGGCAGCACTTCCATACGTATTTCAATTAATAGAAGGGTTTAAAATTCCTGTTATCACAAAAGATGGATTCGAAGCGGATGATATTATTGGCACACTAGCTAAAAAAGCAGAAAAAGAAGGCTATACCGTTTATTGTATGACACCCGATAAAGATTTTGCGCAATTGGTTTCTGAAAATATTTTTATTTACAAGCCTGCTAGAATGGGAAATGATGTGGAGATCATGGGAGTGCCTGAAGTGCTTAAGAAATGGGAGATTGAGCATGTGCATCAAGTCATTGATATATTAGGTTTATGGGGTGATGCAGTAGATAATATTCCAGGCATACCAGGCATCGGCGAAAAAACAGCAAAAGAATTAATTCGTCGTTATGGCTCGATGGAAAATATTTTTGCAAATGCACATGAGTTAAAGGGCAAACAAAAAGAAAATGTCGAAAACTTTCAAGCGCAAGGTTTACTCTCTAAAAAATTAGCCACCATTATTTTAGATGTACCAGTGGATTTAGACGAAGCCGGATTATTATTAGAAGCACCAGACAGAAATTTATTAGAACCTTTATTCGCAGAATTAGAATTCAAAACATTGGGTCGTCGTGTTTTTGGCGAAGATTTTAAAATAACAGAAACAGTAAAATCGAGTAATACTTCCCAAATGGATTTGTTTGGAAGTCCTAGAGCTGCTGCCTTTGAGCAACATGCCGAAAGTGAAGAGCTGGAGTTAATTAATTTTAAAACCATTCAAGATACCGAGCACCTGTATCATTTAGTAGATACACCAGCAGCTAGACAAAATTTAATTTTGCAATTAAATGCGCAAAGCGCTATCTGTTTCGATACAGAGTCTACTTCAACCGATGCAAATATGGCAGAGCTAGTAGGGCTATCTTTTTCCTTTAAAAAAGGAGAGGCCTATTATATTCCTTTGTCGGCTTTGCAAAACGAAGCAATTGCTGTATTAAAAGAATTCGAATCAGTACTCGCAAATCCTGCCATTCAGAAAATAGGGCAAAACATTAAATACGATATTTTATTATTGAAGTGGTATGGTATGGAGGTAAAAGGTGTATTGTTTGATACCATGTTGGCACATTATTTAATAGATGCCGATGCCAGACATGGTATGGATGTACTAGCAGAAAGTTACTTGCAATATTCGCCTGTATCAATTACAGAATTAATTGGCAAAAAAGGTAAAACCCAAGGCAGCATGAGAGATGTAGCCATCGATGTGGTGAAAGAATATGCAGCCGAAGATGCAGACATCACCTTGCAATTAAAAGAAGTGTTCGAGCCAATGTTATCTGCAACGCAAGCTAGCGATTTAGCAAGTAATGTAGAAAATCCATTGGTATATGTTTTAGCCGATATGGAATTTGAAGGTGTTAAAATTGATAAAGAGGTATTGGCTCTATTATCAAAAGAACTAGCGGTAGATATAGACATAGCAGAAAAAGAAATATTCGAATTGGCTGGTGTAAAATTTAATATTGCTTCGCCTAAACAATTAGGAGAAGTATTGTTTGATAAGTTGCAGCTCGACCCTAAAGCAAAAAAGACCAAAACAGGACAGTACCAAACAGGCGAAGATATTTTATCGCTATTGGCACCAAAGCACGAAATTGTGCAACATATTTTAAGTTTTAGAACTTTACAAAAATTAAAATCTACCTATGTAGATGCTTTGCCAGAAATGATTAATCCAAAAACAGGAAGGGTTCACACCTCCTATAATCAGGCGGTTGCAGCTACTGGTAGATTGAGTTCTAATAATCCAAACTTGCAAAATATTCCAATTAAAACAGCTCGAGGAAGAGAAGTGAGGAAAGCATTTATTGCAAAAGATGCTAACCATGTAATTATTTCTGCCGATTATTCGCAGATAGAATTAAGGGTTATAGCTGAAATGGCAAAAGAAGAAAATATGTTACAGGCTTTTGTAAATGGTTTAGATATTCATACCGCAACGGCAGCAAATATTTATAGTGTAGCAGTTGAAGAGGTAACGGCAGAACAAAGAAGAAATGCAAAGGCAGTTAATTTCGGAATTATTTATGGTCAATCGGCATTCGGTTTATCGCAAAATTTAAATATTCCAAGAAAAGAAGCTGCAGAAATTATTGAGCAATATTTTATTCAATTCCCCAAAATTAAAAATTACATGGCGCAAACAATCGATTTCGCCAGAGAAAACGGTTATGTAGAAACCATCATGAAGCGTAGGCGTTATTTAAGAGACATTAATTCAGCAAATGCAACTGTTAGAGGCTTTGCAGAACGAAACGCCATCAATGCACCTATTCAAGGATCTGCAGCCGACATGATAAAAATGGCCATGATAAAAATTCATGCAGCTATAAAGGCGCAAGGTTTGCAATCTAAAATGACCATGCAAGTGCATGACGAATTAGTTTTTGAAGTGCCTTTGCAAGAAATTGATCAAATGAAAGTCATTATTGAAACGAACATGAAAAATGCGCTGCCGCTAGATGTGCCAATTTTAGTTGAAATTGGCATAGGAGAAAATTGGCTGGCTGCACATTAATAATATTTTTATATTTGTATATGGTTCAAGAATTATTAGTCGGATTATTGGTGATTGCTGCGCTTGTCTATTTGGGCGGCATGATTTATCGTAATTTTACTGCAAAGGGCAAATGCGCAGGTAATTGTAATTGTGGCATTGATCCATTAGAAAATAAAATCTAAATGCTGCATTCCGAACTAATTTCAAGTTTACAAAATCCAAAGATTAAACATATTATTCGCTTAATTGAGAAATCAGCTGAACGAAAATCAGAAGGCTTAATTGTGGTAGAAGGCAAACGAGAAATTGCTTTAGCCTTAAGCACTGGGCATGAAATAGCTTCCTTATATTATTGCGAAGCAATTGCTGGGACTGTCGAACATTTTCCTGCCAATCAAATCTATCCAGTCAGCAAAGAAGTTTTTGCAAAGATGGCTTATCGCGAAAATTCTGATGGTTTATTAGCATTAATCAAACCTATTTTTTTAGCCTTAGAAGATTTAACACTTAGTGAGAATCCATTGTTAATGGTACTCGAAGCAGTAGAAAAACCAGGTAATTTAGGAGCTGTTTTGCGAACGGCAGATGCTGCAAAAATAGATGCCTTAATTGTTTGTGATTTAAAAACAGATCTATTTAATCCAAATGTAATTCGTTCTAGTGT
>CANNIS010000121.1 GCA_947505035.1 Sphingobacteriales bacterium | reverse complement strand
TATGCTTTTTGAATATCAATAACCGTTTGATCGTCTTTTTTTAATCCTACTAAAGACTTCTTCGTTTTCGCATCATCGATTAAGTCTAATCTGATAGAAGCGGTATTAACAATGCCACCTTCAAACACAGTACCATCGGGCGATAGCTGGGTTAGTTCTCCATAAATAACATCTTCTTCAGTTACTATTTCGGGATTAGACATTTTACCATAACTTCTGCGAATATTTTTTAATCTTGAAGCTAAAGTTTCTTCGTCGATACGCACTTTGTAATGCGTCACTTTATCTTTAGCCGAAAAAGTATCTTTAATTTCTGGTGCCATTCCTAATTCAAAACTGAATTCGAATGATTCGTTATAATCCCATTTTGGTTGATACGAATCGTCTTCTTTAGGAAGTGGTTGACCCAAAACTTCTAGTTTTTCTTCGTTGATATAGTTATTCAAAGAATCGGATAATAAGTTATTAATCTCTTCAACTAATATACTTTTACCATATAATTTTTTGATGTGAGATGCTGGTACCATGCCTTTTCTAAAACCGGGCATATTCGCTTTTTTACTATGGCTTTTTATAGCAGCTTCCACCTTTGATTGGTAATCATCTGGACTTAATTTGATTTTTACAACTGCATTTAATGCATTTACTTTCTCTAATGTTATATTCATTTTTCTATCAATTTTACTATTAAATAAAAACCCGCCAAAGCAATTCGAGCTTGGGCGGGATAATGTGCGGAAGAAGGGACTCGAACCCCCACGCCGTGAAGCGCCAGATCCTAAGTCTGGTGCGGCTACCAATTACGCCACTTCCGCAAAGGATTTAAAGGAAGCAAAAGTACTAAAATTTGCTGATAAAAAAATTGTTTTTGCGGGTTTTATAGCCTTTTTGCATTAAGATTCTAGAAATACTTGCTTGAAATAAGCGTTACTTTGTAATAATCGACTACCATACCAGCTAAACAACTCCCCATCAACAACTTGAATGCTTGCACTAGGCAGTAATTGTTGAAATGCGATTCGATGTTTTTCTTTAAACGGATAAGGTTCGGATGATAATAAAATGATGCTTGGATTAATTTGCTGTATTTCTGATAAGGTAATTGCTGGGTATCTGTTAGGATTAGGCAATGCATTCGCTGCATTTTCGAAACCCATGCGCTGGAGTAAATCGTTAATAAATGTTTGTTTGCCCGCCAGCATATAGGGATCTTTCCATATTAAATACAAGACCTTCTTTAGATTTTTCGCTTGATTGAATGCAGCAAAATCATCGGCAATTTGAACGCATATTTTTGCTCCTTCTGAAGATTTTTGAAATAAATCCGCCAGCTTTTGCATCATCTCCAAAGCCGTTGTTAAATCAGAAATATCACTCATCCAAACCGAAAAATATTTTTGTAAGGTTTCAATTTGCGATTGTTCATTTTCTTCTTTATTGCCAATAATAATATCAGGTTTTAAAGATTGAATAAGCGCAAGGTTGAGTGTTTTGGTACCTCCTATGATGCTTGCCTTTTGTTTAATATTGCTAGGATGAATACAGAATTTTGTACATCCAACAATTTGATCAAGTAGTCCAATGTCACACAGGTATTCTGTTTGAGAGGGAACCAATGAAATAATTCGTTTTGGAATAATTGGAAAGTCGAAGACATTTCCCATTTGATCTAAATGCACCATTTTTTTTTATTTGGCGAGTTGCATGGTGTTACCGTCCCAAGTATTCATACTGATTAAGGTATTTGGATATTCTTTTTGAAAAATATAGGTGTTTTCTTTCTGCTTGTCGAGCATTACTTGCACTGTCCAGGTGTTAGCGTCGGAGGCCGAAACACTAATAACCGCATGGTATACACGCAAATCACCAAGTGCCGGCTTTGCTTGATTTTCTAATATATCCATCTTTACTTTCAAAGTATCACTAAATAAAAGCGCTCGTAAAGAGTAAGGCAGTTGATCCGCTACTAAGACGTCTTTAGGAAGCACCTTCGTTCCTATCCCTTCATAATCAATATAAGAATCGTAATTCAAGGTTAAAATACTTTTGGTATTAAACATCGATTTGCTGCAATTTCCATTTTCAGAAATACCATTATAATTATACTTATGCAAAACCAATGCATTGGTATTTAAAAAATACTGATGCACAGCATACATAGGCATGCTAGGATTAGTAGTAGCTATTTGTTTAGTAGAATATTTAACCACTTCATATAAATCTGGACGCGCGGTATTTTTAGTTTTTACATTAAATTGATCGTTAAATTGTTCTTTATTTATCTGAACAATCAATTGGTATTTTACTTGCTCTTTATTTACTATTGCCGAACATTCGTATACATGTTCATCAAACTTATTATTTTTCCAATAATCGTGATTTGCCCAATTAACATTGAAGTTACTATGGGTTTCGTTGAAGTAGATTTGGCGCTGGTCAAATTCTTTTTTTGTTTTACTTTTTGCAAATTGAATGGAAAACCACACGGCAAATAATATGGCAACAATAGATAAAATAGATACTACTCGGAGTACTTTATCTAAAGAAGATTTGGCTTTATCGATATTCATAGGGCGAAAATAGCTGATTTTGATATATTTTTCACATATTTTTTTTACCTATATTAGCTCAATTGGCATAATTCTTGTAAAACAAGTATTTGATTTTATTTAACCCTTTCTATTTTGAAACATTTTCATCGAATTTTACTAGCTTTTACCTGCTTCTTATTGTTTTTAACAAATAGTTTAAAAGCCGATCACATGGTAGGTTACGACATGACCATGATCTCTTTAGGCAACGATTTATATAGATTTAGAGTAGTAGCCTATCGCGATGTTTTAGGAATACCTATTCAGAGTTCATTTAACTTTAATATTTATAAAAACTCTGATAATTCGGCTGCCCCAACACCTAGTTTTGTGGCTTCCCAAATAAATTATGTAGCCATTACCTACGATCCAAAAGATTGTCCTCCTGCAGGTGCTAACTTAAGACTTGAAAAATACACTTACGAATCGCCTTCTATGAATATGTCGGCATTCAACTCGGGCACTGGTTATTATGTAACGGCCAGTACCTGTTGTCGAAATGCTGGAGTTACCAATGTATTGAATTCTACTTCTGCTGGCATTACCTTAACCATGGATTTTCCGCGTTTAAATTCTACTGCACCTACTCGTTTTAATTCTTCTCCTGAGTTTAAAAAAGCGCCACTCGCTTTCTTTTGCGTGGGTAAACCTTATACTTTAAATTGGAATATTGTGGACCCTAACGGCGACTCAATGGTTTATTACGTTGCACAATCGAATAATACAGGCGCCACCAAACCCCTTCCTGTTATTGATTACGCACCAGGTTATAATTTATTTTATAATAACATTGATGGCGTACCCGATTTAACCATGAACATTAAAACAGGTATCATCAATTTTATTCCTACTAAAGTGGGTCGTTATTTGGTGGCCTTTAGAGTGGAAGAATGGAAGAAAGCTTCGGGCACTACTCCGGGTTATAAAATCGGAGAAGTGCGTAGAGAGTTTCAGCTAGAAACGGTTTTGTGTTCAGACGCTCCACCAGTTACTGTCGATGAGTTAAATCAAAAAAGAGTGATTGTAGATACGGTTTATTATAATACGGTGTATAATAAAATCTTTACTTCGAGAGATAGTCCAACAGATTCTTTATATATGTATATTTTGCCTAATATTTCTGC
>CANNIS010000120.1 GCA_947505035.1 Sphingobacteriales bacterium | reverse complement strand
TTTCATTAGGGAACAAAAACATGGAGATTACACTTATTTCAATCGTAATTTCCATGTTGAACCCACCAATATTTGTGTTTTTACCTGTAATTTTTGTTCTTACTCTCGCTTATTGAAACAAGCCGATGAAGGTTGGGTTTTGTCGAAAGAACAAATGTTAGACATTATTAAAAGTTACGAAAACAAACCCGTAACCGAGGTGCACATTGTCGGCGGCGTACATCCAAAGTTAACACTTGAATTTTTCTGCGATTTATTCAAAGCTATAAAAGCATTAAGACCCGATTTGCATATCAAAGCATTTACAGCAGTCGAATACGAATACATGTTTAGAAAAGCAAAAGTAAGTGTGGAAGAAGGATTGAAAATTATGATGGAAGCTGGTTTAGATTCTATACCTGGTGGCGGTGCAGAAATTTTTGATGAAACCTTAAGAGCAGAAATTTGTGGCGATAAAGCGACCACTGCACAATGGTTAGCAATTCACGAAACAGCACACCGCTTAGGCTTGAAATCTAACTGTACTATGCTTTACGGCGCTACAGAAACTTTTGCGCATCGAGTAGATCATCTAGATAGATTAAGAAATTTACAAGATCAAACTGGCGGATTCAATACTTTTATTCCTTTAAAATTTAGGAATCAAGGCAATGCCATGTCGCATGTTCCAGAAGTAAGCACCATCGAAGATTTAAGAAATTACGCCATCAGTAGAATATATTTAGATAACATCGATCATATCAAAGCCTATTGGCCAATGATTGGTAGAAACACCGCACAGTTATCTTTATCTTTTGGTGTTGATGATATAGATGGAACCATAGACGATACCACTAAAATTTATTCTATGGCTGGGGCAGAAGAACAAAATCCGAAACTCAGCACACAAGAATTAGTAGAATTAATAAAAAATGTTGGAAGGCATCCAGTGGAAAGAGATACTTTATATAATATCATCACCGACTATAAAGATTTTGAATTTCCTAAAGAAGCACCCAAAGCCAATAGTTATATAGACTTGCCAGTTTCATCAGCTAATTAAAATGAAAGAAATCTATATCATTAGACACGGCGAAACTGATTTTAATAAACAGGGTATTGTTCAGGGTAGGGGTGTAAACTCAGATCTAAACGAAATTGGATTATTGCAAGCGGCAAAGTTTTATAAAGCCTATCATCATATTGAATTTGATAAAATTTATACTTCTACTTTAAAAAGAACACACCAAACCGTCGCTAAATTTATTGAAAAAAATATTCCTTGGCAACAACTTGCTGGTTTAGACGAATTAGATTGGGGTATTTATGAAGGTAAATTATCGAGTGTAACCGATCGAAATGATTTTGCCAAATTGACTAAAAATTGGATGAAAGGAAATTTAGAATTAAAATTTCCGAATGGTGAAAATCCAATTGAAGTAATGCAAAGGCAGCAGGAAGCAATGCAAACAATACTTTCAGAGAACAAACACGAATCAATTTTGATATGTATGCATGGTAGGGCATTGCGAATTTTACTTTGTCATTTATTAGGTAAAGAATTGAATGAGATGGATACATTTCCGCATAGTAATGTTTCTTTATACAGAATTAAATATAAAAACGAACAATTTGAATTAATAGATTTTAACAATTTAGATCACCTACATGTTTAATCAAAAAATTTCAGTTGTTTCTTATTTAAATGCCAAACCATTTATTTATGGTTTAATGCATGCACCAAATGGCTCACAATTTAATTATTGTTTAGATATTCCTGCTGTATGTGCTGCTAAATTGGCTACCAACGAAGTGCAAATAGGTTTAATACCTGTTGCTGCTATGTTGGATATTCAAAACCCTCAAATCATTACTGATTACTGCATTTCGGCTCATGAAGCGGTTAATTCTGTGTTTATATTTACGAATACTAATATCGAAGAAATTCATACCATTTATTTAGATCCACATAGTAGAAGTTCCAATAATTTAGCAAAAATATTATTAAAATATTTTTGGAAAAAAGAGGTCGTATTCAAAGAAAGAACAATAGATATTGTTTCATTAAAAGATGGAGAAGCATTTGTGCTTATTGGCGATAGGACATTTGGTATTCAAGAGCAATACCAACATGTTTATGATTTAGCAACGGCTTGGTATAAATTTACCGGTTTACCATTTGTATTTGCTGCATGGGTAGCAAATACAGTACTTTCAGCCGATTTTATAAAAGAATTTAATGCCGTTTTGGCTTATGGTTTGGCAAATAAAAACGAAGTTATTAAAGCCAATCAATTAGCAAATTTTGATGTAGCCGATTATTTAAATAATAAAATTAATTATCATTTAAGTGAAGAAAAATTAAAAGCGATTGAACTTTATTTAGCTTATTGTAAAAAATTATAAGGTTATTTTTGCTAAAACTTGCTCGATTAAAGCATTCATTTTTAAAGCAGGATTTTTAGAAAAAGTTTGATTTGCTCTATTGGCTAATATTAAATTAATAGAACAGGCATTAAATCCAAAATACCTAGCTAAACCAAGTATTCCAGCCGTTTCCATCTCAAAATTTGTGATTACTTTTTCATTTGTTTTCCATGCTTTTAAATCAGTTAAAATAGAATTAAAATGTGCATCATTACTAATACTTCTGCCTTGTGGATGATAAAACCCTTGACAGGTAGCGGTAATTCCTAAATACATATCTTCTTTAAATTGATTGATTAATTTATCGGAAGCTTTGCAAGCATAGGGTTTTATAAAAGAAAAATTAGCTTGTAAACAGGCGAGCATATTTTTTTCCATTTCTAATTCGATTTCCGATTTATTATATGGATAAAAATTCATTAAGCCTTCTAAACCAATTGCATATTCGGTAAGCAAAACGGTGTCTAATGGAATTTCTGGAATTAAAGCACCAGAAGTGCCTAATCTAATAATATCAAGGCTTTTAGGTTCTTTTAAATAAGTTAATTTTTTGAAATCAATCGCAGTTAAAGCATGTAATTCATTAAAGACAATGTCAATATTATCGGTCCCAATACCAGTTGACATTACCGTAATTGGCGTATTTCCTATACGACCAGTATGAGTAAAAAACTCTCTGTTTTCTACTTTATGTTCGATCACATCAAAAAATTTAGAAATAGCAGCCACTCTTTCTTGATCTCCAACGGTAACAATAGTGGGTGCAATTTGTTCAGGATGTAAATGTAAGTGATAAATACTTCCGTCTTCATTTAATATTAATTCTGATGCTGGTATTTTAATATCGCTCATGGGCTATAATGGCTTTAAAGATTGATTTGTGTTGAATAATATAAACCCAGAATGGCTATAATGGCTAAGGAAATTCCAAGCCAATTTATTTTACTTATTTGTTCTTTAAATACAATGGCTGCTACAAATGCAGAAAATAATAATACGCCCATATTGTTAATCGCAAATACCAAAGAACTCTCCAAAGTATTGCTAGATAAAGCTTTCATTAAAAAATAAGTGGAAAAATAATTAAAAGATCCTAATACAACACCCCCTATAATAGCTGCCAATTGTATTTTATTTTTTTCTTTGAATAATAGCGCAAAACCAATCACACCTGCTGCCCCAAATATGCAAGTGAGCAATACTGAAATGGGTACTATTTGGCTAAAGTAAGATTGGGTAATTTTAATTGCAATGTCTACACAACCACTTCCTATAAAAATAAAAATAGGAATGAGGATGCTATTTGATTTT
>CANNIS010000119.1 GCA_947505035.1 Sphingobacteriales bacterium | reverse complement strand
CATTTGTAAAGTAGTTTCGTGATGGCCAGTGCCAAATGCCATTTTAGGATGCATTTTAATTTGAAAAGGATACTGCGTTTGAATTGGATGAAAGTTAGCATAGATATATACTTGCTCACTCACAATTACGGGCGGAAAATTACTTTCCCATACTTCATTCCAATTTTGATAGGGAATAATTTGCATGGTATGCGTAAATTCAAAATCTGCAGCATAGCCAGCTAACTGCTCCTGCATTATTTCTTCTTTAAATAAATGTTCGGGAATGTATGCGCTAAAGCCTGTTTCGTTGGCATCAAAAGAATCAAAGCCAATAGCAGCTAACTCGTTCATTAATAAATCCGATAAAAATTCTTGCGCTGCTCCAACCGTAAAATGGACTGCTATAAAATTACCATTCATCGTTAAATGGAATTAAATGAAGTAACAATATCTGTAAAGTCACGCGATTTTAAAGAAGCTCCACCAATTAAGCCACCATCTATATCGGCTTGACTGAAAAGTATTTTTGCATTTTGTGGATTACAACTTCCCCCATATAAAATGCTACAATCTGCCGCTGCTTCGGTACCAAATTGGCTTGTAATACTTGTCCTAATAAAAGCGTGCATTTCTTGTGCTTGCTCAGGACTTGCCGTTAAGCCTGTACCTATTGCCCAAACTGGCTCATAAGCCAATACTATTTTTGCAAAATCTGAAGCGGTTAAATGAAATAAAGATTCTTTTAATTGTTGCGCTACTACTTCAAAATGTTTGCCTGCTTCGCGTTCTTCTTTTAATTCTCCAAAACAAAAAATTGGATGTAAATGATTTGCCAAAGCGGTATCTACTTTTTTAGCTAATAATTCATTTGTTTCTTTAAAATATTGACGACGCTCCGAATGTCCTATCAGTACATAACTTGCGCCAACAGAATGAATCATACTGGCCGCAATTTCGCCAGTAAAGGCACCTGCGTTTTCTTGATGACAATTTTGTGCAGCACTTGCAAAATTCGCATGTCCATTAATTAACTTTTGCACACTGGCTAAATGTATTGCTGGGCTTGCAAAAATAGTGAGCACTTTTGCATTTAATTCATCGTTAATCATGTGCATGGCTTCGGCCACTAATTCCATTCCCTCTTGGTAATTTTTATTCATCTTCCAATTACCCGCCACTATTTTTTTTCTCATGATTTAGTATTTACGAAAGCTTTCTGTCTGCTCAAACACAGCGGTTAAAATATCTTTTTCTACTTGATTAAAATCCATCCCTCTGCGCTCAAAAACTTTTTCGGCTACTTCAAAAGCTTTGTTTAAACCGTAGGTTTCAAAACCATGCGCACCACCCCAAGAAAAATCTGGGACAAAATTGCGCGGAAAGCCCGATCCAAAAATATTACAAGAAACGCCTACTACGGTGCCTGTATTAAACATCGTATTGATACCACATTTTGCATGATCGGCCATAATTAATCCGCAAAATTGTAAGCCTGTTTTTTGGAAGTTTTGTGAACCATAATTCCAGAGCTTTACTTCCGCATAATTATTTTTCAAATTTGAATTATTACTATCGGCACCAATGTTACACCACTCGCCCAATACGGCATTACCTAAATAACCATCGTGGCCTTTGTTGCTATACCCAAAAATAACGGCGTTATGAATTTCGCCACCTACTTTAGAATGCGGACCAACGGTGGTTGCACCATATATTTTAGTAGCCATTTTTATAATTGAATGTTCGCCTAAAGCAAATGGCCCTCTAATAATAGCGCCTTCTAACACCTCCGCATCTTTGCCAATATAAATCGGACCCGTTTCGGTATTGAAAATAGCACAACTTACTTTTGCACCTGGTTCAATAAATAATTGATTGCCTACCAATGTAGAATTAGCATCTAAGGCTTGCGAAGTTTTACCCGCTGTTAAAAGATCATAATCTGCTCTTAAAGCTTGATCGTTAAATGAAAAAATAGCAGATAAATTTTTAAGATAAATATAATCCGAATCGAAAGTTATTTGTTTAGCATTAGCTATTTGAAAGTTTGCGGTATTGGTGTTTACGGCTAAGGTTAAATTTCCATGCACCAAGGCTTCGCCCTCATTTAAATTTTCGATGGCTTTTTTTAATGCTGGATTTGGTAAAACAGCGCCATTGATAAATAGATTTTGTGCAGCAAGCACTTGCGGATATTTTACTTGCAAATAAGTTGCCGTGGCATAAGAATAAGTTGCATCGAAATAATGCGCCCATTTTTCTTTAATAGTTAAGATGCCTATTCTGAAATCGGCTATGGGTCGAGTAAAAGCCAGGGGCAATAAGTTTACCCTATGTTCGTCATCAAATAAGATAATATTCATAGAACAAATATAATTGAATAATTATCCTCTTTGGAGGAAAACAAAAAAAGTCCGAGTAAAACCCGAACTTTTTTTAACAAAACAATCATTTTTGGATGATTAGTCTTTTTTACCGTATCTAGTTTTGAATTTATCGATACGACCTGCGGTATCTACCAATTTCAATTTACCTGTGTAAAAAGGATGTGATTTATGCGAAATCTCTAATTTTACAAGAGGATATTCGTTACCATCTTCCCAAACTACTGAATCTTTAGTTTCAATTGAAGATTTTGTTAAAAATGAGTAATCACAAGATAAATCTTTGAATACTACCATTCTATAATTTTTTGGATGAATTTCTGCTTTCATTACTATTCTACTAATTTTGGAATGCAAATGTATGATATTCTTTCAAAAAATGCAAAGAATATTGAATTTATAAATAAAATCTATTAAAAAATTAACCAGCAATGCTTTGGCACAACTCAATTAAAACGCCATTAGTTGATTTAGGATGCAAAAAACAAACCAATTTATTATCGGCCCCTTTTTTAGGCTCTTCAGACAATAATATAAAGCCTTCTTCCTTTAATCTTTTCATTTCTGCCACAATATCGCTCACCTCAAAGGCTATATGATGGATCCCTTCGCCCTTTTTTTCTATAAATTTAGCAATAGGGCTTTCGGCATGTGTAGCCTCTAAAAGCTCTATTTTATTGTCTCCCAGCTGAAAAAACTCGGTAATTACCCCTTCCGACAAAACTTCTTCTCTTTTATAAGCGTTTTTTGCAAACAATTTAGCAAAAAGGCTTGTTGATGAATCAATGCTTTTAACAGCAATTCCGATGTGTTCTATTTTGTTCATATGCTCGGTAATTTATTGGCAAGCTAGCTAATTAATTGTCAGGAATAAAAATAAATGAAAATTTTACCCCTCGAAATTTGGCTTTAAAGATATTAAATTCCCTATATTTGTACACAATTTATATAAAGTCTAAATAAACATGATTCAATTACCAATATACCTAGACAATAACGCAACCACTCCAATGGACCCTCGTGTATTGGAAGCGATGTTGCCTTATTTCAACGAAAAGTTTGGAAATGCAGCAAGCAGAAACCATCCATTTGGTTGGGCAGCAGAAGAAGGCGTTGATTACGCAAGAGAGCAAATCGCAAAATTGATTAATTGTTCTGAAAAAGAAATCATATTTACCTCTGGCGCAACAGAATCGAATAATTTAGCCATTAAAGGTGTTTTCGAAATGTACGCTGAAAAAGGTAATCACATTATTACTGCAACTACAGAACACAAAGCGGTGCTAGATACTTGTGCACATTTAGAAAAACTTGGCGCATCCATTACCTACCTAGAGGTAAAAGCAGATGGTTTAATTGACCTCGAAGAATTAACAAATGCCATTACCGATAAAACTATTTTAGTTTCTATCATGTATGGTAATAACGAAATTGGTGTTATTCAACCAATGAAAGAAATT
>CANNIS010000118.1 GCA_947505035.1 Sphingobacteriales bacterium | reverse complement strand
TGGATTAATCAAGGGAAATTAAATAATTAAATACCATGAAAAAAATACTGCTAATTTCTTTTTTAATTATTTCAAATGCATTTACATTAAGCGCTCAAGACATCGATCCAATGTCACTCTTACAAGGTTTAGCAGAAGCGCCTAAAGACGAGCCTGTCATTGCTACCTTTAAAGCTACCAGGCTAATCAATCAACAAACAATTGAAGTAGGAGGAACGAGGTCTTTAGATTTTAGAATTCACCATCACTTTGGTCCATTTAATTCGGGTGCTTATGATTTTTGGGGAATAGATGGCGGCGCAAGTATTCGTTTGGGCTTAGAATATAGCTACAATGGTCGTTTGCAGTTTGGATTAGGCAGAACTTCTTATGAAAAACAAATCGACGGTTTTTTAAAATATAGATTATTAAGACAGTCTAAAAGTGGCTCGATGCCAATTAGTGTAACCTTATTTTCTGGAGCTTATAGAAACGGGATAAAAGGTTTACAGATTGGTGGAATAGATAAATTTAAATATGCATCAGATCGATTATCATTTGTTCAGCAAATTATTATTGCTAGAAAAATTGATGATAAACTTTCTATACAAATAACGCCAACCATGGTACATTATAATTTAGTAGAAAACTTATCTGACCAAAATGATGCTTATTTTCTTGGAATTGCCGGCAGATATAAAATCTCTAATCGTACCGCAATTACTTACGAGTACGGTGCTAAGCTTTTAAATTATTCAGAAAGTAAATACTACGATTCAATGGGAATAGGCTTAGACATTGAAACAGGTGGTCACGTGTTTCAAATGTTCTTAACAAATTCTTTTGGAATGACCGAAAACCAAACTTTTGCTAGAACAAATTCTGCTTGGGCAGACAGGGGTTTTCGTTTAGGATTTAATGTTTCAAGAATGTTTACTTTATAAATACGATATTATTTACAAGGTTTTTTCTTCCCAGATTGTAGCTAAGTTAATAATTGTATCTACCGCTTTTTGCATATCTTGAATACTTACCCATTCTAACCTAGAATGAAATGCATGTTCGCCTGCAAAAATATTAGGACAAGGCAAGCCCATAAAAGATAACCGAGAACCATCGGTACCGCCTCTAATGCCGCCTGCAAAAGGTTTCATGCCTGCTCTTTCTATTGCTTTTACCGCATAGGCAACAATTTCTGGATGCGCTAGTAACACTTCTTTCATGTTTCTGTATTGTTCTACAACTTCAAATTCGAAACTTGCATTAGGATAAGCAAGCATAACCTTTTCAACTAATTTTTTTAATTCGTTTTCGTAAACCGCTAATTGTTTGGTGTCAAAATCACGAATAATAAATTGAACAGTACTTTTTTCGATGCTTCCGCTTATGCCTGTTGGATGAATGAATCCTTCTCGGCCTTCGGTAGTTTCTGGAGATAAATTATTTTTAGGAAGTGCTGCTATAATTTCTGCTGCAATTTTAATTGCACTCTCCATTTTGTTTTTTGCAAAACCTGGATGGGTAGAAACGCCATGTATCGTAATATTAACTGCATCTGCAGAAAATGTCTCATCTTCAATGTGGCCAAGTGTTTCGCCGTCTATTGTGTAAGCAAATTTGGCGTTTACTTTGGCTAAGTTTACTTTTTCAACACCTCTGCCAATTTCTTCATCGGGTGTAAATAATATTTTAATATCACCATGCTTGATGCTTGGATTTTGGATAAGTTGATAAATGGCATCCATAATTTCTGCCACACCTGCCTTATTATCTGCGCCTAAAAGGGTAGTGCCATCGGAGGTAATAATATCGTTTCCAATTTGATCTTTTAATGCAGGATGTTCATCTGGATGTAAAGACAAATTTGCGTCGCTTGCATATAAAATACTACCACCGTTATAATTTTTATGAATAATTGGTTTAACATTTTCGCCGCTACAATCGGGCGAGGTGTCCATGTGAGAACAAAAACAAATATTGGGTACTGCCTTATTTGTATTTGATTTTAGGGTGCCGTATACATAACCATTTTCGTCTAGCTCTGCGTCTGAAATGCCCATTTCTAATAGCTCTTGAACTAATAGTCTACCTAAGTTTTTTTGTTTCTCGGTTGATGGGCAAGTAGGAGAATTTGGATCTGATTGGGTATCGATGGTCACATAATTTAAAAATCGATCGGTGACGGTATATTTTTTAGGAACTAATTGCATGTTTTTTATTTTTCTATTCTTAATTCTGGTCTTCTAATTTGACCTCCGCTATGTCCTGTTTGAACAACAAAATATATACTGATAAAACTGATGATCAATGTAATTCTGATCAACCATTTACTTATTTTTTTATCTGTCGCAATAGACAATAGGGTAATTAAAGCCATGGCAGCTAATAGGTCAACTACAAGTTCTGTTTTTTCTGCTATTTCTTCGTGTTCTTCAATAAGGTAGCGGGCTACGCCTGGTTGATCTCCAACTTCATGTTCAATTTTTTCGCCAGTATACATCGTCGGAAAAAACATAATTGCCGAAAAAATAAACATACAAAGCCCAACTATTTTTATTTGTTTTAAATGAAAGAGCATGCCAATCAATAAAATCACGCTACCAAAAATAACGCTAATAATGGGTAAGTGGTTAAGGAGTAAATGTTGTTGTACAGGTATCATTTAATTTAGAATTACAAAACTATAGCAACCGTGCCAGTTTTTTTAATGCCTTTGCCTTCGATATAATAAAAATAGGTTTCTGCAGGTAAAGCTTGGCCGTTATATTTTCCATCCCATGGTTGAATGTTTTTGCCCGTTTGCTTATATACCAATTTGCCCCATCTATTGAAGATATAAAGGGCCTCAATATTACAAGCTACATTACCTTCGGCAATCACAAATTTATCGTTCACATTATCACCATTAGGAGTAAACACATTTGGAATATCTTTAATTTCGGCATCTGATGGAAATACCAAATTAACTTCTACCGAATCAATACATTCGGTATTACGATTGGCTATTAATTTTATCGTGTAATTTCCTGCCGATTTATATTTATGAATTGGGTTCGCTTCAGTCGAATAAGTGGTATCTCCAAAATTCCAGAAAACAGAATCGGTGCCAATGGTATTATTTTGTAAGGCAATGGTTCTTGCACAGGTGTCTACCGCAATGGTAAATTTTGCACTAGGCGTATCAACTACATAAACAACCATAGTATCAAAACTAAAACAAGCATTGTTCTTCGCTTTTAAAATATAGGTTGTGGTAGCAATTGGTGTTGCTTTAGGAGTGGCACTTTTGTAATCATCTAAACTGTTTTTAGGCGACCATTCGTAAGTGCCATAGTCCGAACCGCCTGCATTTAAAGTCACTTCAGATCTTCTACAAACAATTCGATCGGGTCCGGCATTTGCTTTAGGTAGGGTATCAATTTTAACACTTACACTATATTGATTAATACAGCCGATGCTATCGGTAATGTCTACTGTATAACTTTGGGTTAACCAAGCTCTAGGATTAGCAATGGTATCGTTGCTTAAACCTGTTGCTGGTTTCCATTTATATTTTACTCCACCATAAGCTAATAGTTGAGCAGTATCGTACAAACAAACATAGGCGGGTTTTTTACCATAAATTCCTTTTGGTATAATTGATACCCGAATTTCTATTGGATCGGCACAGGCTTCTTCGTTGGTTAAAGTAACCGTAATTAAAATTTCGTAAACTCCTGTAGGTACTGAAAATATTGGGTTTGGAATGGTGTCATCGTCAAATAAACCAACAGGTTGTAAACCTAAATCTGTTGCCGTCCAAGTAAAATGCGGATTGGGTAATGTAACGTTAGCAAATAATTGCAACAACGAACCCGCGCAAACCAC
>CANNIS010000117.1 GCA_947505035.1 Sphingobacteriales bacterium | reverse complement strand
GTTTTTATTTTAAAAAGATCGGAATCTTATATGGGTGTACTAGTGGATGACCTGGTAACCAAAGGAACCGAAGAACCTTATAGAATGTTTACCTCAAGAGCTGAACATAGATTGTTATTAAGACAAGATAATGCAGACATTCGTTTAACTCAAATGGCATTTGACATGGGCTTAGCCGATCAAGCAAGGTTAGATCGCGTAAACGAAAAACTTACCCAAACTGCCAATATTATTAAATACCTAAAAGAAAAAAGTGTAGATCCGGCGGCAATTAATCAAATATTAATTGAAAAGGAAACAAACGAAATACCCCATAGCGTTAAACTCATCAACTTATTATTAAGACCACAAATTGAACTGCTAGATTTAGCTAAGGGAGATGTGTATTTGCAAGAAATGCTAAATAATATTCCTTCCGAATTTATAGAGCAAGCAGAAATAATGGTGAAATACGAAAGCTATTTAGAGAAAGAAATGGAAATGGTGGGTAAAATAAAAAACCTGGAAGAAAAAGTAATTAATCCAGATTTCAATTACCAAAGCATTGTATCCTTATCTAAAGAAGCAACAGAAAAACTATTAAAAATAAAACCAAGAACACTTGGACAGGCATCTCGCATATCTGGAGTATCTCCAGCAGATATTAGTGTATTAATGATACACATGAACAACTAATAAATTGATAATCAATTACATACAATTGAAAAAGCTTAGGTTTATTCTTATTCTAGTCGTATTCATCCACGCATCCTGTGCAAATATGGTGGCTTTAACTGGTGGTGAAAAAGATACCATCGCACCACAATTACTTAAAGCAAAACCAAACAACTTTCAAACCAATTTTAATAGCAATAATATCGAATTGCTCTTTGATGAATATTTGCAATTAAAAAACGCAGAAGAACAAATAATTATTGGACCAAATAATGGTCTGAAGATCAAAGCAAAAATAAAAGGAAAAAAAATCGGTCTTACGTTAAGCGGTGACTTAAAAGAAAACACCACCTATAATATAAACCTTGGAGAAGCCCTTAGCGATTATACCGAATCCAATATATTAAGAGATTTTCAATATGTGTTTTCAACCGGCGCAAACTTAGATTCTATCAGCATTAGAGGGCAAGTTAAAGATGCTTTTAAAGGAGATTATTTAAAGGATGCAATTGTAGGATTATATGCCCTGCCAGTAAGCGACAGTTGTGTGTACCTAAACAAACCCGATTATTATGCAAGAACAAATGCGCAGGGTTATTATCAAATCAAAAATATAAAAGAAGGAAAATATAAAATATTCGCTTTAGCAGAAAGCAACAATAATAAAATTTATGATAACAACGAAGAATTAATTGGCTTTTACGATACAGATTTAGATTTAAAAAAAGATACGGCCCTTAGTGTAATAGCTGCTTTCAGAGCGTTGCCTAGTAAAATAAAATTAAAAGAAAGCTCATTAAAAGGCAATAAAATTAGTTTGTTGTTTAACCAAAAGGTAAAAAACATTCAGTATCAAATAACGCCCAAAACCAACATATTGTTGGTCGATAAAATTAATACGGATAGTTTAGAAATTTATTTAAAAGATAAAAAAGACAGCCTTAGCATTGTTTTAACGGCCGAAGGATACCGAGATACGATCCTATTAAAATCGGAAAAGGAAAAAAAGAAAAACACCTTAAACCTAGATATAAATAATTATCAAAACACCCAAAACACGATATATATTAATAGTTTAACGCCTTTAACTATTATAAATAAAGATTCTATTTATTTTAAAACAGATAGTTTAAACTATATTAAAGTAAACACAAAACTGAGTGATAATACTAAAGAAATAATTATTAATTATTCATTTGAAAATAACAAAAAATATGAATTGTTTATTGCAGATAGTGCTTTAGTAAACAACAACACTGAACACAACAAATCTTTAAAATATCAAGTAAAATCTTACAACGAAGAAAGTTTTGGAAACCTCATTATCAACACAAACCCTAGCGCAAATCAAATAATTTATGAACTCTTAGTTGGGGAGAAAATAGTATATCGCGTAATCGGTAAATCAGATAAAATAAACATTAAGCTATTGAACCCGGGTGAATATAAACTGCGAATCATAAAAGATGAAAACAACAACAATAGTTGGGATGCGGGAAATTGCCTGTTGAAAAGGCAAGCAGAAAAAGTAAGCTATTATCCTGCAGGCGTTAAGGTTAGGGCTAATTGGGATTTAGAAATTAACCTTAAAACCAAGTAGTATATAATTGGTAATTCTGAGGAAGATTATCTAATAAATTTCTTTGATCTTCCGAAATTTCTTTGATCTTTTTAGCCGGAGAACCCGCATAAATATATCCACTTTCGCAAATCGTGTTTTCTAATACCAAAGCGCCTGCTGCTATAATACAATAGGGTTCTACTACTGCGCCATCCATCACTAAAGCACGCATACCAATTAATACATGGTCTTTTATGGTACATCCGTGAACAATAGCCAAATGCCCAATTGAGACATCGTTACCAATAGTAGTACTTGCTTTTTGATAAGTACAATGAATCATGGCTGCATCTTGAATATTGGTTCTTTCTCCAATAGTAATGGTGTTTACGTCGCCCCTAATAATGGCATTAAACCATACACTACTGCCCGCTCCAATAGTAACCTGGCCAACAATGGTGGCGTTATCTGCAATAAAAACAGATGCATCAATAATTGGACTAATTCCTTTAACTGCTTTAATAATTGGCATAATTTATAACCCTAATTCTATAGATAAACGTAACATTTCAACGATTGGTTTTTTAGCTTTTGTTATTAAATCGTCAGACAAATTAATTTCTGGTAATTCATATTTTAAACAATTATAAATTTTTTCTAATGTATTTAATTTCATGTGTGGGCAATCATTACATGCACAATTTGCAATTGGAGGTGCGGGAATAAATGTTTTGTTTGGACTGGCTAATATCATTTGATGAAGTATACCAGATTCTGTAGCTACAATAAATTCGGTACATTCAGAGGTTTTACTATAATTTAATAAAGCTGTGGTAGAACCAATAAAATCTGCAGAATTTAAAATAGCTTCTTCGCATTCTGGATGTGCTAATAATAATGCATTTGGAATGCTAACTTTTATTTTATTAATTTTTTCTAAAGAAAAAACTTCATGAACCATACAAACACCATTCCACAATAACATATTTCGGCCCGTTATTTTATTTACATAAGCACCTAAGTTTTTATCCGGTGCAAAAATTATTTTTTGATCTTTAGCTAAGGAATTTACAATTTGTACAGCATTAGCAGAAGTACAAACAATATCTGTTAAGGCTTTAATTTCCGCAGAACAATTCACATAAGAAATCACTAAATGATCTGGATATTTTGCCTTAAATAACTTAAAATCAGATGGTTTACAAGAATCTGCCAAAGAACAACCCGCTTTTAAATCTGGTAAAATAACTTTTTTATTTGGCGATAATATTTTGGCTGTTTCAGCCATAAAATGAACGCCTGCAAATACAATCACATCTGCATTTGTTTTTTCTGCTTGTTGAGACAAACCTAAACTATCACCAATATAATCTGCGATATCTTGAATATCCGAATCTTGATAATAATGTGCTAAAATAACTGCGTTCTTTTCTTTCTTTAATTTATTTATTGCTGCAATTAAATCTAATGTAGGATCAATTGGAAAATCCAAAAAACCTTTTTCATTTAATTCACCAATAATTTTATTTTCCGAAAGCGTAGCAAGCATATTCAAAATTGTAAATTATTAACGGTATAATAAAATATCATTTTTCTTTTTAAAAAGAAATTGATGGTGATGATGAAGGCGTTGATAAGCCTAATAACTTTGTTTTTTTTAAAAAAAACAAAGTTTTATACG
>CANNIS010000116.1 GCA_947505035.1 Sphingobacteriales bacterium | reverse complement strand
TTTTTTTCAATTAAATGCACATCGTGCCCTGCTTGTGCTAGTTTTGCAGCTGCAGCTAGTCCTGCAAATCCAGCCCCAATGACTACTATTTTTTTTGAATTCTTCATTTAGATATGCCTTGTAATGATAGCTTTACGATAATATACAAAATTATATTAATTTTAATTTCTTATAAAGGAAACCAAAATAACTTTTTTATGTTTTCTTTTTAATGATAATAATATGATGGAGCTGTATAATTCTACTAGTTTTGAGTGTAGCAAATTAATCACACATCGCTACAGTACTTCTTTTAGCATAGGCATTAAAGCTTTTGCCAAGCCATTGCGTGCGCCAGTTTATGCAATATATGGTTTTGTTAGGTATGCAGACGAAATTGTAGATACCTTCCATGGGCTCGACAAAGAAAGTTTATTAGCCGATTTTAAACAACAAACCTATAAAGCAATACAAGATCGGATTAGTTTAAATCCAGTATTACATTGCTTTCAAACGGTGGTCAATCAATACCAAATTCCATTAGATTTAATTACTGCCTTTTTCGAAAGTATGGAAATGGATTTAACGGATCAAGTATACGATCGAGCAGCATACGAAAAATATATTTATGGTTCTGCCGAAGTAATAGGCCTTATGTGTTTGATGGTTTTTTGTGAGGGCAATAAAAATGAGTATGAAAAGCTAAAGCCATCGGCAAGTAAATTAGGTGCGGCATTTCAAAAAATTAATTTTTTAAGAGATATTCAATCAGATTTTCAAGAAAGAGGCCGAACCTATTTCCCAGGAATAAATTTTATGCATTTTTCTAATGCAGATAAAAGAGCAATTGAACAAGATATACAGGCAGATTTTAATGCTGGTTTGATTGGCATTCAACAACTACCAAGCACGAGCAGGTTAGGGGTATACATTGCTTATCAGTACTACACCGAATTATTCGATAAAATAAAAAACGTAGATGCGAATGTAATTGCAAACGCTCGCATTAGGGTATCAGATAGCAAAAAGCTTTATTTATTATTGCAGTCAATGATTAAAAATAAATTAGATACTATAAATTAGTAAGCTATATGAAAAAAATATTTTTAATATTCCTTTGCTTAATTTATTCGCTTTTGTTACATGCCAAGGGAAGCATTGAGCTTGCTAGAAAAGAATTTAAGAAAGCAGTTTATAGCGCTAAAGTAAACAATGAAGTTCATCAATTATTGCTAAGTAGTAAAACACAAGATCCACTCACGCAAGCTTATGTAGCTTATTTTACTGCATTAAAGGCAAGACATGTGGCAAACCCATACGAAAAAATGCGCTATGTGCGTAGTTTTGATCAGACTATCAAAAAGGCAGTTGCATTAGATCCAGCTAATTTAGAAATTAGGTTTTTACGTTTTTCCGTACAAGACCAACTACCTACTTTCCTTGGATATAGTAAAGAACTTGCGGTAGATAAGAAGATGATCCTGCAACAAATTCAGTTCCAGAGGCTCGATGTGCCGGCTACTTTTAAAAAAGAAATGATAGCTGTTTTATTGAATTCAAAAACACTGAGTATTGCTGAAAAAAAAATTATTGAAAAAAACTAATGGAGAAGTATTATTATTTATTAATCGACTTTTTTACAATCTTAGTGCCGTTTTTGTACTCATTTGATAAAAGAGCGTATTACTATAAATGGTGGCCAAAACTATTTCCAGCATTGCTTTTTGGAGGAATTCCATTTTTAATATGGGATCATTATTTTACGGTAAAAGGGGTTTGGAGTTTTAACGAAAAATATATAACTGGAATTAAAATATTCGAATTACCAATAGAAGAAATTTTATTTTTTATAGTGGTTCCATATGCTTGCTTATTTATTTATGCTTGCATGAAATATTATTTTCCTAAAGCCGAAAATTTTAAATGGACAAAATCTGTTTGGTTAATTATTGCTATTTTTTCTGCTGCAATGGTTGCTTTTTATTATGAGCAAATTTACACCTTGGTTACCTTTTCGCTCTTAGTGTTAATAGTTGCTTATTTTTATCTCAATCCTAAAAAATGGCATGGTTATTTTATACTAGCCTATTTATTTTCAATGATTCCATTTTTTATTGTCAATGGATTGCTAACCAGCATTCCAATCGTTTTATATAACGACCTAGAGAACGTTGGCTTTCGTTGGGGAACCATTCCATTCGAAGATTCTTTTTATGCTTTGGCGCTGCTAATGTTGAATGTGGCGTTTTTAGAGCGGAAAAGTAATTAAGGTTCAATGACAATTTTTTGAAATGCATTTTCGTATGCAGTTTCAATCTTGATAAAGTATACGCCACCGTTTTCTAGGTGCTTGATTTTTCGTTCAAATACTTGCGCCCCTATTTGTTGATTGATTAAAATTTGTTCATCAATTATTTTCCCATTCACATTGCTTAAAGTTATTTTAACATCTGTTGGTTTAATTAAATGATATTGAGCAATAAAAATTCCTGTATTTGGATTTGGATAAACCATTAGCTTGATTGTACCCATGCTTTGTGAATTTAAATGGTCTATTCCTGTAAGAGCTTTTCTATGTAAAGTTACTTTGTAAATATTTGCACTAGATGCACTTTGGCTTCCATCATTTATCCAAAATATATTTTTCGCAGAACTATTGATTCCTCCATAAATGTATCCTAATATAGTCGAATCTGCACTTAATTCGTCCATTTTTATTACACCGTTAGTATAAACTGGAAGGTTGTCTCGATAGATAAATTCAGCACCAGCGCCTAATAATGCTGGCATTTCTATAGGTAATTTATATTCAGCTAATGTGCCATTAACATCTCTTGTCACACGGGCAATTGTTTTCACAAAAGGTACATTGTTATCTTGCACAAGTATGCCTAAGCTGTCGTAATATTGTGCAATGCCTCCAAAAAAAAGTGCATGCATTTCATTTTTGCTGGCAGAATATAAAGGAATATTTGCACAGTGATAATGATTGTAGTATTGATTGAAGTTGTTGTTTACAATATAGCTTAGACTATCTATCGTTACTGCATTTAAGTAGGGTAAATCAACGTTTTGTTGAAATACGCCTGAATAAGCAGTTATACCTTGGCTTAGGTTTGGTAAAATTTGAGGTAGCGCATTATAATCTCTTCTGTGTAAGTTAACGCTATCTGTTATGATTGATATGTTATTGACACCTAAAAGAGTACCATTATCTAAGATGTTAAATTTTCTTATTTGATTACTATATATCTGTGTAAAACCTGGTCCGTGTGTTGGTCCAGTTGGATTGTATCTGCCTTGAAAATCTTGACCACCTATTAAATAATAGCTATCATTTATTTTTTCTAATTGGCCGCCGGTATTTTGAAAAATACTATTACTTGTTTGTCTAATATAATTCGAGTAATTATTATTTGAAACAATTGCCGCTATGGTTTCGCTTACGGCAATTGCAGTTAAGGTATTAAATGTAGTATGATCCCCAAGTGTATTGCTATATCCGTAACCGCCTATTAAATATAGTTGATTGTTATTTTGTATAAAATCTATATTGGTTGCTTTTAGTGCCTCTTGAATTGCAATTGGCAAAATGCTTAAATTGGCTGTCCATTTTTGTTTACTAACAGGATCGATAACCAATAACTCATTAGGTTGTCCATTAGTATCAAAACTTGCAAATGGCTGGCGTCTATGTAATCCATCGGTTCGACCACCAATTATTAACCACTTTCCATTCGCTTGTCCAACTGCAAATGATTGTCTACCATCAAGATTTTCAATATTGATAGGGGTTAGGCTAATATTGATTGCCGAACTTTGCGCAAATAGCAGGTTGCTAATTGTTAGATAGAAAATGATTCCTAAAATGGTGCTGATTTTTTTCATGTGTTAAAATTACTATTGTAAAGTAGCATTT
>CANNIS010000115.1 GCA_947505035.1 Sphingobacteriales bacterium | reverse complement strand
TGTTTGTCAATTGCTACCACTTTGGTATAATCCTGAATGGCTTTATCAAACTCCGAAACTAATTGATAATAATAAGCCCTACCATAGAATGCTTCAGTTTTTGTTGGATCTACTTTAATAGCAGAAGTAAAATAATCTACTGCCATTTTATTTCTAGTAGGAATAGCCAGCAAACCCAATTGCATATAGGCTTTGTAATTATCTGGATCCTGTTCAATAGCAGTTTGAAAATTAGCATTTGCAGCAATAGTATCTTCTTTTTCTTTATAAATCATTCCCTTCCAAAAATAACCATCGCTATAATATTTATTGATTCTTAAGCCATTGTTGATTTGCTTAAAAGCCAAATCATATTTTTTAGCTAAGAAAAATAATTCACCCATTTTAACATAGGTCATGTAACTAGATTTATTAATAGATAAGGCTTTTTCTAAAGCCTGCTTAGCTTGTGCAGGCTCACCTTTCATTAAATGATAATCTGCTAAACTATTGTATAATGGCATGTAAGTAGAATCGATCGCGAACCCTTTAATTAAATCTTCGTAGGCAGCATCAATGTTTTGATGTCTTACTAAATAGGCAGCACGCGCGGCATAAACAGATGGGTCTCCTGATCTACTTTTAACTTTTTCGTTTAAGTCGATTAATTCTTTTGGAATTTGATCACCAGAAATAATGGCAGAATCTTTTACAACAGTATTGTTATTGCTTGTAGTATCTGATTTTGGGGCAGCATTACAAGCAAATAAGATAGAAATGATTAAAAAAGAAAGTAAAAAAATCTTCATGGCGCTAATTTAGCAAAAAAGGCCCTAATTTGAAAGGCAGGTAGCCAAAACATCCACAATATGGATCGTTTTTATAGGCAATTCGTTTTTATCGATATAAGCCTGCATATGCATTAAACAAGAAATATCGGTGGAAACGATATACTCCGCTCCTGTTTGAATAGCATTGAGCACCTTTTGCTCGGCCATAGCGGTTGAAATGGCTTCGAATTTAACGGCAAATGTACCGCCAAATCCACAACAAGTTTCGCAATCATCTACTTCTATTAGTTCAAGACCTTGTACATTTTTTAATAATGTGCGAGGACTTTCCTTAATGCCACATTCTCTAAGCGCACCACAAGCATCGTGATAGGTAACTTTATGAGGAAAACGAGCGCCTATGTTTTCGACTTTTAAAACATTGATGAGAAAGTCGCTTAATTCAAAAATATTTTGCTGTATGCTCCTGCATTTATTATGTGATGCGGAATTGGTGAATAATTCGGAATAGCTTGATTTTACCATGCCTACGCAAGATCCAGATGGACTTACGATATACATCGAATCAGGAAAATCATTAATAAATTTTTGTGCCACCACTTTTGCTTCGTCCCAAAACCCAGCGTTGAAAGCAGGTTGGGCACAACAAGTTTGATTATCGTTATATTCCACTTTACAACCTAATTTTTCTAAAATAGAAAAGGTATGTTGGGCTGTTTGCGGAAATAATTGATCAATAAAACATGGAATAAATAGGGAAACTTTCATCACAACAAAAATAGCATTTGTTTCTTATCCCTTGGTAATTTGTTTACGATATTTAACTAAAATAACAAGCCCCACGGTAAAAAATCCAACTAAAGAAAAGATTGAATTTCGCATAGAGCCAGTTAATTCTTCGATTATACCATAAGAGGCGGTGCCCAAAACGATGGCAATTTTTTCGGTGGTATCGTAAAAACTAAAATAAGAAGTGGTATCGGAAGTATCGGGTAAAAGCTTTGAATAAGTAGACCTAGAAAGGGATTGTATACCGCCCATAATCATGCCTACGCAAAATGCCAAAGCATAAAATTGATTGGAAGTTTGAATATTGTATGCAAAAATACAAATGATAATCCAACAACAAATAGCTCCAATAATAGCATTGATATTACCTATTCTTTTTGATAAATAAGCAAATAAATAAGCACCGGCAATAGCTACAAATTGAATAATTAAAATAGTGGTAATTAATTGCCCCGAAGCTAAATGCAAAACTTTACTTCCAAATAATGCAGCTACATACATGACAGACTGTACGCCCATATTGTAAAAGAAGAAAGAAAACAAAAATAATTTGAGGCGTTTGATTTCTTTTAGTTCTTTCCAAACATTTGCTAATTCGCGGTAACCTTTGCTTAGTACATTCCAGTTGATAACAATTTTATGTTTGTTTTTGGGTAAATAATGAAAAGTATATTGCGCAAAACCAAACCACCAAACCCCAACAGTTAAAAAAGAAATACGAGCGGGTAAACTAGAGCCATTTTCGATACCAAAAATTGTTGGATTAAGAATTACAATCAGGTTTAAAATTAATAAGATAGAACTGCCTATATAGCCGAATGCAAAGCCTCTTGCGCTCACCTTGTCTTGTTCTTCTTCGGTAGCAATTTCGGGTAAATAAGAATTATAAAACACCAAACTTCCAGCCCATCCAATGGTTCCAACCATAAAAGCAATTACCCCATATTCAATATTACTGCTATCAAAAAAATACAAAGCAGAACAACTAATAGAACCAATTAAACAAAACACTTGCAAGAATCTTTTTTTAGTACCGTTGTAATCTGCAATGCCCGATAAAATTGGCGATAACAAGGCGATAATTAAAAAAGAACAAGAAATGGCATAAGAATATAGCGCAGAATTTAAAAATTCCATGCCAAAAACACTCACCCTATTGGTTCCGCCATTACTGGTTACCGCAGTCCAATAAATAGGAAAAATAGTGGAGGTAATGGTTAAATTATATACAGAATTAGCCCAATCGTAAAATGCCCAAGCATTGATTACTTTTTTCTTTTGGGCCAGTGGCATGCTATCTGTAAACCTATCTATCATTTTTAAAGATAAAAAAAAAGCTATACCAATTGGTATAGCTTTTTAACTATTTAAAAATTTATTAACGAATAAATACGCTAATTCCCATATTCAAATTGATAGAAGCATCTGCTCCATCAGCAGGATTCATCCAATAATCTAAACCAGATAGAAAAGCTACTTTATCGCTTAACATCATTTGATAACCCGCACCTAAGGTTAAGCCTTCGTTCAATGCACCTTCTGTTAAACCATAAGTAACATTACCATACATTTTACTGTTTAAATAATACCTTCCAGCTAATGAAATAGTATTTGTTGCATCTAAACCATCTAATTTAGCAAAACCTACACCAGCACCAACAGCAATTTTATCGCTTAGGAAATAGTGAAAATTTGCTCCTAAATTAATATTAGTTGTTGGAGACAATGTGATATTTCCATTAGAACTACCGCCTAATAAAATAGCACCTTTTTGATTCTGCGCATTCACATTTAATCCAATAAACGCTAATGCAATAATTAAAATAATTTTTTTCATGTTTGTTTTTTATAAAATGAATAATTAGTTAATTAATATAAATTTAACCTTTAGTTATTTTAGGGAATTGTAGAGTTATGAACATATGTTAATTAAACTAGAATTTTTTAAATATAAATACTTAGTAATCAGTATATTATAAATTTTATATATCGAATTATATTCACATGTTTATAGGATGCACAAAGCTTAAATTCATATTTTATCGACTCTTTCTTAATTTCCTTACCTTTAAATAAAATCCTTACGCTTTGATCAGTATCCTTATCCCTGTTTTTAATACTAATTGCACACAATTAGTAAAGCAATTACAAACGCAATGCGAATTGACGGGATTGGTCTATGAAATAATTATTGCCGACGATGCTTCTACCATTCCCGAAATAAAATCGACTAACAGTGCATTAGCTAGTATTAAAAATGTTCAATACATTGAATTAACAAACAACATTGGTCGTTCGGCCATTCGCAATTACTTAGCATCAATAGCTAAACAAACCTATTTATTGTTTATTGATGACGACATGGCAATGGTGGATGAGGAATACATTAAACGCTATGCCAATGTAATGGAGAGCGATGAAGTAATT
>CANNIS010000114.1 GCA_947505035.1 Sphingobacteriales bacterium | reverse complement strand
GCCAATACTTCGGCGCCAAAAAATATTTCTACCCCAAGATTTCTCACTTTTGCAATTAAAGCTTGCATCATTTTTCCAGCATCTATTTTTCCTTCGTAGGCATTAAAAATTAAATGTGCAATACCCTTAAATCCAAATTCTTTTATGCGCTGATCGGCTATGGTGAAAATAGGCGCGGTTGCGCCAATGTGTTCTTTTAATAAATCGTTGTAATAATTTAATTTGGCAATGCAAGCTTGGTAAGGTTCGGTTTCTTCTGGTGTAAATAGTTCATAACCGCCACAAGATTCAAATCCGATTTGTTCGGCGCCCAATGTGCTGATCATTAAATTTAATCCTTGCCATCTTTGTTGAATAACTGACAAAAATTCGCTTTTGCTACAAGTTTGCTCCTGCTCTATTAATTCGGAAATACTGCCAAAACAAGCAAATCCGGCGTTCTTAGTGCTAGCGCCCGATGGTAAGAAAGATCGCTCTAACAATACGACTCTGGCAGAGGGTTGCTCTTTTTTAAGCGTTATAGCAGCAAATAAGCCTACTATTCCGGCGCCTACAATTACATAGTCTGCATCGGCCAAAAAGCTAGATTTTTCCCAATATGACAGATTCATAAGACTTAAAATGTTAAATTTGTGCTAAGTTAATAACCTTTTGTCATACTAATCAAATTGGCATTGCGTTTGTTTGTTGAATATTAAAAAACACAAAATGGGACTACTTTATTTTTTAATGATTGCACTATTAATTATGAGCTTAGTTGTAAGCTGGAGATTTAAATCAAAATTTAAGCAATACTCAGAAGTAATGCTTTCGAATGGTTTAGCAGGAAAAGAAATCGCAGAAAAAATGTTGGCCGATCACGGAATTACAGATGTAAAAGTAATTTCGGTAGAGGGACAATTAACCGATCATTATAACCCACAAGACAAAACAGTTAATTTGAGCCCCGATGTATATCACGGACGCTCTGTGGCTGCAGCGGCTGTGGCTGCTCACGAATGTGGTCATGCGGTGCAACATGCAACCGCATATAGTTGGTTGCAATTTCGTTCTGCAATGGTGCCGGCATTAACGGTTACTTCTAAATATTTAACCTGGGTGTTAATTGGAGGCGTGTTAATGTTAAATACCTTTCCGGCCTTATTAGGCATTGGCGTATTAATGTTTGCCTTAACCACTATTTTTAGTTTTGTAACCTTACCCGTAGAATTTGATGCGAGCGATAGGGCAATTGCTTGGTTAACCAATAAAGGAATTACCATTCCACAAGAAACCGAAACCGCTAAAAAAGCTTTGAAATGGGCTGCTAGCACCTATGTAGTTGCTGCGCTTTCGTCATTGGCTACACTATTATATTATGCAAGCATGTTGCTTGGCAGACGCGACTAAATTTATTTAAAATATAAAAAAAGGAGCTTAAAAAATTAAGCTCCTTTTTTTATTTAATTCATTTTAAAAGGACAGAATAAATCAAATGCTGGAATAGTTACATTAAATCGTTCTTGGTCTACCATTCTTAAAAAGGTATAGGTCCCCCACATTTTTCCTATTTCAGTTTTCAAATTACAACCCGATATATAATTATACGATTGCCCTGGTTCTAAAACTGGTTGAATCCCTATAACACCATCTCCCTCTACTTCTCGATGAGTACCATTAGAATCAAAAATGTGCCAATGTCTACTCAATAATTGAACAGTATAGGGTGTTAAATTTTCAATGGTAATTTTATAAGAAAACAGAAAAATACCATTTGCTGGATTAGATTGCTCTGCTTGATAAGCAGTTTGTACACTTACTTTTACGCCTTCAGTGATTTTTGTTTGCATTAAAATTGATTGCTGATTTTGTAAATATAAAATTTTGTTTTGTATACAAAAATAATTTTAGGTTAAACGCCTTGTAATAAATTTGCTTCTAAAATTTCTTCTAAAATTTCTTCGAGTTCGCTCAGCATTGGACTGTTAACCAGCCTGCTTCGAAATTCGCGACTGTTGTCTAAGCCCCTGAAATAATTAGTATAGTGCCTACGCATTTCGAATATGCCCGTTTTCTCTCCCTTCCATTCAATAGACTTGAGCAAATGCGTGCGACAGGTGGCCACGCGTTCTGCTAATGTAGGTGGAGCTAAAAATTCGCCAGTCTGATAATAATGTTTAATTTCTCTAAATATCCAAGGGTTACCAATGGCAGCACGGCCAATCATTACGCCGTCTACTTCATATTCTTTCATCCAAAGCATTGCTTTTTCGGGCGAATCTATATCTCCGTTTCCAAAAATTGGAATCCGCATGCGTGGATTTTTCTTTACTTCTCGAATCAGTGTCCAGTCGGCTTGGCCTTTATACATTTGTGAACGTGTTCGGCCATGTATGGTTAAGGCCTGAATACCCACATCCTGCAAGCGTTCGGCCACTTCTACTACATTTTTTGTATCGTCGTCCCAGCCCAATCTGGTTTTCACCGTTACGGGCAAATGCGTGGCTTTCACTACCGCCTCGGTCATGCGAACCATTTTGTCGATGTCTTGCAATAAGCTTGCGCCTGCGCCTCTACAAGCTACATTCTTAACTGGGCAACCATAATTAATATCGATTAAATTTGGATGGGCCTGCGTTGCGATTTCGGTCGCTTCGCGCATGCTTTCAATATTACTGCCAAAAATTTGAATGCCAATTGGACGCTCATATTCAAATATATCGAGCTTTTGAACACTTTTAGCAGCATCTCTAATTAAGCCTTCCGACGAAATAAATTCGGTATACATCAAATCCACTCCGTTTTGTTTACAAACAAAACGAAAAGGCGGATCGCTCACGTCTTCCATCGGCGCAAGCAATAAAGGCAATTCGCCCAATTCGATATTTCCTATCTTTACCATCTATTTACAAAAGTACAAATTAAACAAAAGCGATTTGATAATGCGCCAAGAAAAATCTGTTGGTTACCGATTTGCCATGCTCTTAGTCTTGATGATTGCTGGCGCAATGTTGGGATATATTATTGCGCTTGCGAGTATTCCACTAGTATTTCAAATTCCTTTTTCGTCATTAATGCAAGTGTTAAACATAGACAGTGGGCTCGATATTACCCCTGCAGTTTTAAAATATGTACAATTAATTCTTGCTACTTTTGTTTTTATTGTACCTGCAAATGCTTATTCTCGTTTGTTTTCAGACAACACTATAGTGTTTTTTGAATTTAAAAAACCGCGTATTGTGTATTTACTTTTTGCTGCATTATTATGGCTATCTACATTACCCATCATTTCTTTTTTAGCCGATATAAATCATAAAATAGCCCTCCCTACTTCTTTTGCTAGTCTAGAAAATAGTTTTCGCCTTGCCGAAGCAAGAGCAGAAAATGCCACTCGGTTTTTATTGAATATCACTAGCCTTTCGGGCTTAATGGTTAATTTATTAGTGATTGCCGTTGTTGCCGCAATAGCCGAAGAGTTGATTTTTAGGGGGATTATTCAAAAACTATTATTTGAACAAAGCAAAAATATTCATTTGGCGATTTGGTTAACCGCTTTGGTATTTAGTCTATTTCATTTGCAATTTTTTGCTATCGTTCCCAGAATAGTACTCGGTGCTGCATTAGGTTATTCCTTTTATTGGAGTAAATCTATTTGGGTGCCTATTTTCTTTCATTTTATCAATAATGCCAGCATCGTGCTGGCGATTTATTTATACCAGCAAAAGATGATTACGACCGATCCTAACGAAATAACTTTTTTTCCAAATTCGGTTTTATTTGTAGCATTTATTTGTAGCATTGCAATGGTATATTTTTGGAAAAAACAAATAAAATAATATGGAAAAAGATTGGGTAAAAGTTTACGAATCGACCAATTCTTTTGCGGCAGAATTGGTGCACACGGTTTTAAATGACCATGCTTTTAATCCTGTTTTAATCAATAAAAAAGATTCTTCTTATTTGAATTTTGGCAGCAACGAAATTTTTGTGCACCAAGATTTTTATAACGAATCTATTCAACTAATTAATGAAAATCAATTATGAATAACTTTGTAACACGCGTCATTACTGCAACAATATTTGG
>CANNIS010000113.1 GCA_947505035.1 Sphingobacteriales bacterium | reverse complement strand
GCCCGCAGTCTACCACTGGTTCTCCTTGGGAAAACGCATCTTTATTTAATTTTGATAACATAGCTTTACCCGCACAAAGTGTTTTTAATCAATAATAAGGAAGAACATAGCAAAAGAGCTTTTTAAATGATAGCTTTAACCTAGCACGCAAGAGATTGAAATTTTTAGCTAAAAAAGATGATAAAGAATTCTAGTATACAAACCGAAATAGATGCAAGTTATTTATATGCAAAACTTGCAGCCAACGAATCTGATGTAGCCGTTGCAAATGTCTTCAAACAAATGAGTGAAATTGAGGAAGGACATGCCATTGCTTTTTTAGAGCAATTAGATAGTCAAAGGCCTGTGATTTTACCTGGCCCATCATTTAGAGCCAAAGCTTTAAATTTTATAGGAAAAACATTTAGCTACGATTATGTATTAGGTGTATTAATGGATACCGAAAAAGTATTAGCCAATGCTGTAGTAAATGCTAAAAGAAGTATGCAAATTCCATTAACTGGTACGGAAACAAACCATGTAAAAATATTACGCACTTTATTAGAGCAAGAAAAAGAAGCGACAGGAAGTTCTGTGGCAAAATTCGAAAGTCGCCATCGATCGGTTGGTGGTAATGCATTAAGAGCGGCTGTTTTAGGTGGCAACGATGGGCTAGTGTCTAATTTTAGTTTAGTAATGGGTGTAGCTGGTGCAAGCGCAAGCCAAGCAGGAGTAGCATTGGCAGGTATCGCAGGTTTATTAGCCGGCGCATTATCTATGTCTTTAGGCGAATGGATTTCGGTAAAAAGCTCACAAGAACTTTACGAAAACCAAATGGAATTAGAGATGGATGAATTAGAAAATAATCCGGAAGGCGAAAAAAGAGAATTGGCTTTAATCTATATGGCTAAAGGAATTCCGGAAGCACAAGCTAAAGAAATGGCCAACGAAATTATGCAAGATAAAACGCTTGCACACCAAATATTAATTAAAGAAGAATTGGGAATTAATCCTGAAGAATTACATGGTTCTGCCATGGAAGCTGCCGTTTATTCCTTTATACTTTTTGCCATTGGCGCAATTATTCCGCTGCTTCCATTCTTATTTTTGACTGGCTATACCGCTATTATTGTTTGTGTAATTGCCAGTGCATTTGGCCTGTTTTTAATTGGTGCAGCCATTACTTTATTTACGGGTAAAAATATTTGGTATTCTGGATTTAGACAAGTACTATTTGGATTAGCTGCTGCTGCTATTACTTTTGGAATAGGAAAACTAATTGGTGTTTCTATTGCTGGTTAAATAAAAAATTCCAAAAAAATAGCCTTGCAAAATTGCAAGGCTATTTTTTTTGCTCAATTTTTATTACTTGTCTCCAAGCATGATGGGCATTCCTTTACTATTGCCAATGATAATGACTTTTGTGTTGGGTGATGTCGCGATTTCTTTTTGTGCTTTGATCATTTCGTATTGCAATTGTTTGTCGCTTAAGCCAGTGCTTAAAATTCTTTGGTAATCGGCTATACCTTGCGCTTCTACTCGTTTACGCTCCGCTTCTTGCTTTTCTTTTTGTAATACAAATTGCATTTTTTGTGCATCCTGTTCTGCATTGATTTTAGATTCAATGGTTACCTTAACCGATACTGGAAGGGTAATATTTCTTACCAATAATTGCTCTAATACCAAGCCTCTTTTTTTGAAATCGGAAGCAATACTATTATAAATGCGTGATTGAAATTCATCTCTCTTAGTGGAATACAAAGAAATTGCATCATAATAAACAGCATTGTCTCTAATTTTAGTTCTGGTAATGGGTCTAACAATTTTATCTAAGTAATTAGGGCCAATTTCTTGTAAAATTCGGGGTGCTTCTGAAGGTAAAATTTTAAATAAAACGGTTAAATCAACTACTACCTCTAAACCATCTGCTGTTAAAACCCTGATAGCGTCATCTCCACTTTTATCTCCTTCGTCGTGTACACCAGACATGGTATAGTTTTGCGTTTTGATATCAAATAAGGTAACATCCATTAATGGATTTATCACATTCAGTCCACTTGGCAAAGTTGCTTGATTCACTTTTCCGAACATAGATTGCACGCCAACCTGACCAGCATCAATCATTTTAAATACCGAGGTGCTTAAGCCTAATAAAAATAATACTCCTGCCGAAAAGTAAACGACTGATTGCGATTTTCCGTATTGTGGATTCTTTGCTAAAAATGAACGGCCTAATAATAATACGATAACGCCTAAAATAATAAATACCATAATTATAGTTTTTTAGTTTCTGTTGATTCCGCTGGATTCTCCATCGGACCTCTTTTATGTATGATCAAGCCATTTAAAAAATTCCTCAAAATTTGATCTCCACAGGGCTTGAAATTTGGGTGATCATCTGCTCTGAAAAAAGCAGATAGTTCTGTTGGAGTAATTCTAAAATTAACCAAACCCAGAATTTCGATTATTTGATCGTTTCTGAGCTGTAGCGCCACTCTTAATTTTTTAAAGATATCGTTATTACTCATGCTCTTTTTTAATGTACTCAAATATAATAATTAATAAATAATCTAAATTAAATAATGAGTAAATTTAAGTACGCATTTACAGCACAGCTCCAATAACTTGTGCTAAAACACAATAAGGCAAAATTAACTACAAATTTGAGGAGTTTACCTCATAAAACATATCCCATCTAACAAAAGACAGCCTTTTATATTAAATTTAAAAATGATTAATAATTCGAAAAAATCGCTTTGGATACAAATAGTTTGCATTTGTATTTTTATCATTGCGCCATTCTTATTAATACCAGCACATCGTTCGAATGAGCCCTTCGTTTCAGGAATGAATTTGATGCTCTTGAAAAACTTAGTTGCCAATACCTTGTTAGTTGTATTTTTTTATTTCAGCTATTATATTTTAATCCCGCTCTTCTACGCAAAAAAATACCCGCGATTTATTTTATACTTTTTAATTAGTGGATTACTTACCCTAGTACCCCCCTTATTGATTGAAACAAGTATTCAAAAGCCGCAGCGGTACATGAACCGCGTAGACAAAGACTTATTTAGAAACGACCACGACAGACCACAATTTGAACCACATGACCGAGAAGGAAGACCAGGTGGCGCAAAAAAACATGGTGTCAGACATTTGGAAGATGATTTGTTTTTATTCATTGCTGTTTTTATTATCTCTATAGCATTAAATTTACAAGCTAGGATTAAGCAAAGCGAAAAAGAAAAATTAGCAGCCGAACTTGCCTATTTAAAATCGCAAATCAATCCACATTTTTTATTCAATACCTTAAATAATATTTATGCATTAGCCCTCAAAAAATCGGATGATACCGCAAATGCGATTGTAAAATTATCTGGCATGATGCGCTATAATATTACAGATGCGCAATCCGAATTTATAGAAATTGAAAAAGAAATAGATTATATCAGTAGTTATATTGAATTACAAAAAATTAGAATTGGAGAAACAGCAAAAGTAAATTTTACTATAAACGGAATAGAACATAAGCATCAAATTGCACCATTGTTATTGATTTCTTTTATAGAAAATGCATTTAAATATGGTGTGAACCCAGAGATTGAATCATTTATTCAAATTGCAATAGGCATTACAAACAATACCGTCGAACTAAAGGTGTCTAATAAAATTGTGCCTGTTAGTATAGTAGATAACACGAAAACTGGCACAGGTATTGCAAATGTGATAAGAAGGCTCGATTTATTATATAGTGGTAAATACAAACTTCAAATTTCGCATACCGATACAGACTATACCGTAACGCTACTAATTACTATAAAATGATCAAAGCAATCGCCATAGATGATGAACCTTTAGCACTAGAACTTATCAGTCGTTTTTGTAGTAAGCATGAAGATATTGAATTAGAAAAAACCTTTACAAAACCTAGTGCAGCATTAGCATATTTACAAAAATTTCCTGTCGATTTAGTTTTTTTAGACATACAAATGCCCTCTATTACTGGATTGGAGCTGAGTAAAAATTTACCAGAAAATGTAAGAGTTATTTTCACAACAGCTTATAGCGAGTACGCCATAGATGCATATGAACT
>CANNIS010000112.1 GCA_947505035.1 Sphingobacteriales bacterium | reverse complement strand
CCCGATAAAATAACTTGGGGTTGGTATCCTAAACTTTCTGCTTTATGTGCTAAGTAATATGGGTCAACGCCAATGCAATGTCCGCCGACTAAACCGGGTTGGTATTTTAAGAAATTCCATTTAGTTCCTGCCGCAGCTAAAACATCTTGCGTATCAATATCCATGCGATCAAAGATCAAAGCCAATTCGTTCACAAAAGAAATGTTAACGTCGCGTTGCGCATTCTCTATGGCTTTGCTGGCTTCGGCCACCTTAATGCTTGGCGCTAAATGCGTACCTGCAGTAATGATGCTTTGATACAATTCATCTACTTGTTTAGCAATAGCTGGTGTAGAACCAGAAGTTACTTTTTTAATTTTGGTAAGCGTATTTACTTTATCGCCTGGATTGATGCGCTCTGGAGAATAACCACAGAAAAAATCTTGATTGAAAATTAAGCCACTGGTTTTTGCTAAAACTGGTACGCAATCTTCTTCGGTACAACCCGGATACACCGTAGATTCATAAATAACAATGTCCCCTTTTTTCAAAACCTTGCCGAGCATTTCGCTGGCTTTTAATAAGGGTTTTAAATCTGGTTTTTTAAATTGATCGATGGGAGTAGGAACAGTAACAATAAAAATGTTGCAAGCTTTTAAATCTTCGGTATTGGCAGAGAAGGCCAAACCACTATTTGCATTGCCTTTCAAGGCTACTTGCATACCTACTAAATCGGCTTCGAGTGTGCGGTCTTCGCCTTTATTTAATTCGGCCACACGGCTTGCATCGATATCGAAACCCAATACTGGATATTTTTTTCCGAACTCGATGGCCAATGGTAAACCCACATAACCTAAACCTATGATGGCTATTTTCATTATAAATTATTCAAAATAATTATTGGTTTTAAAACCACCTGCTTTTAAATATTGCTCTTTCTTCATCAAATTTAAATCGCTTGCCATCATATCTTTTACCAAGGCTGGTAAATCGTATTTAGGTTTCCAATTTAATTTGGTATTCGCTTTGGTAGGATCGCCAATTAATAAATCCACTTCGGTTGGGCGGAAATATTTTTCATCAACCAATACAACTGTTTGGCCAAACTTAATGTGGTCGGGGTTTAAGCCTAATGCTTGCATTTTATCTTTATCAACATCAATCACTACGCCTCTTTCGGCGGTGTCTTTGCCAGAAAATTCTAATTCAATACCGAGTTCTGCAAAACTCATTTTCACAAAATCGCGCACGGTAGTAGTAACCCCAGTTGCAATCACAAAATCTTCGGGCTTTTCTTGTTGTAAAATTAAATACATGGCCTCTACATAATCTTTCGCATGACCCCAATCTCTGCGAGCATCGAGGTTACCTAAATAGATTTTATCTTGTAACCCCATGGCAATTTTTGCAGCGGCACGGGTAATTTTACGCGTGACAAAAGTTTCGCCTCGCACGGGGCTTTCGTGGTTAAACAAAATACCATTACAAGCATACATGCCATAAGCTTCACGGTAATTTACCGTAATCCAGTACGCATACATTTTAGCGACTGCATAAGGTGAGCGAGGATAAAAGGGTGTTGTTTCTGATTGCGGAACGGCTTGCACCAATCCATATAATTCTGAAGTAGAAGCTTGGTATATTTTAGTTTTTTTGCTTAAGCCTAAAATGCGCACGGCTTCTAATAAACGGAGCGTACCCACACCATCGGCATTGGCGGTATATTCTGGCGTATCGAAACTTACTTTTACATGGCTCATAGCCGCTAAATTGTAAATTTCGTCGGGTTGTGTTTCTTGCACAATGCGAATTAAATTAGTAGAGTCGGTGAGGTCGCCGTAATGCAATTTAAAATTCACATGGGTCTCGTGTTGGTCTTGATATAAATGATCGATGCGGTCGGTATTAAACATAGAACTTCTTCTTTTAACACCATGCACCATGTACCCTTTTTTCAACAAAAACTCTGCTAAATAAGCGCCGTCTTGTCCTGTAATTCCTGTTATTAAAGCTACCTTCATTACTTGCTTGTTTTGTTTTTGCTTGTTCGCGTTCTATTTGCTTTGCTATTAATTCGCTTGCTTTAATTTTATCGCTTCGACAAAAATTATTTGCTACTTAAATATTCTTTTAAATCGATGATGTTTTTAATTTGATTTGACACCGACGAAATTTCGTCTGCAATTTGTATCGATACCCAATCTAATAAAAATATCATTTCAATAATATGCGAAATGCTTCTGTTGCCCATTGGCATTTCGAAAACCGGGCTCTTATATTTTTCTAATAACTCTTTAATGAAAGAAAAACGATAATTGATGCGCACATTGGCTCCCGAGTTCAAGAAAATATAATTACTTGCCCACTGCTCGTAATAAGTTTCAATTACATTGTGGTTGGCCTCCGGTATCACTACCACAAAGGCTTCGAGCTTTGCATTCTCTTGTACTTGTTGTGCAAAACGAATAGCCACCGCTTCCATATCTGGCGAAGAAACAATGACATATTTATTTCTAATATTCTCTTTAAAGAAATTACGCACGGCAAGCGAGCTACTTTTAAATTGCTCGATATTGCTTACATGCTCAATTACTTCTTTTAATTCCGACTGAATATCTTGTCCTAATAATTCAGCAAAAATTAAAAACAAATAAGTAACCGGATAACCAAATGCGACGCGCGGTTGGTAACCGCCTTCTGCTCGGTAAGTAATTAAACCATCGGCTGCAGCCAGGTCGGACATTTTACCACCCACCGAAACGGTAAGGCAATAAGCGCCTTTAGCTTTAGCATCGTGGTATGCGCTTAAGGTCTCTTCGGTATTGCCCGAATAAGAACAAAGTATAACCAAGGTATCGGCGTTTACAAATTTTGGTAATTGGTAATCGCTCACGGTTTCTACCGGAATGTCTATTTTATCTAAATAATAACTCTTGATTATTTTGCCTGTAATGCCCGAGCCACCTAATCCAGAAATAACAATATTTTTAAACTGTTCTATTTTCTTTCCATGCGATTGGTAGTTAGCCATTGCATATTCCATCTGTTTGTTAAAGGTTGCTAATTGTTCTCCTAAATATTTCATTTGTATTAATTATTATTTTGTTGTTGTGTTTTGTTGTTGTTGCGACTTTTTAGTTGCGGTTGATTATTTTATATACTTCTTTTTTTAAACAATTGAATTGGCGTTTTGTTGCGGTGTTGCAGCTTTCGAATTAGAGCTTTAACAAGTACTCCCCATAACCACTCTTAGCAAGGGGTTGAGCGATGGCATGTAATTGTGCTTTGTTAATATATCCCATGCGGTACGCCACTTCTTCTATACAACCAATTTTTAAATTTTGTCTTTCTTCAATTACTTGCACAAACTGTCCAGCTTGCATCAACGAAGCAAAGGTGCCGGTATCTAACCAAGCGGTGCCCCTATTTAAAATACTCACTTTTAATTTACCTTGTTGTAAATACACTTTATTGACATCGGTAATTTCGTATTCGCCACGCGGACTTGGTGCAATATTTTTTGCAATTTCTACTACGCTGTTATCGTAAAAATATAAACCCGGAACCGCATAACTTGATTTTGGTTGCACAGGTTTTTCTTCAATAGAAATAGCTTTTTTATTTTCATCAAACTCAACTACCCCATAACGCTCGGGGTCGCTCACATGGTATGCATACACCACGCCACCATCGGGATTATTATTGCTTTGCAGTAATTCTGCTAACCCAGATCCGAAAAATATATTGTCGCCCAAAATTAAAGCCACTTTATCCTTGCCAATAAAATCGGCCCCAATCACAAATGCTTGCGCTAAACCATTGGGTTGTTCTTGTACTTTATATTCGAAATTACAGCCTAAATTTTTACCATCGCCCAATAATTTTTGGAAATTGGGTAAATCGTGCGGGGTAGAAATGATTAAAATATCTTTGATTCCTGCCATCATTAAGCAAGAAAGTGGGTAATAAATCATCGGTTTGTCGTACACGGGCATCATTTGCTTGCTCATAGCAAGCGTTAATGGGTGTAAACGGGTTCCAGACCCTCCAGCTAGTATTATGCCTTTCATCAAGAGATGTATTTAAGCCCTAAATATAAGGCTTTAAGCCTAAATATACAATGCAAAT
>CANNIS010000111.1 GCA_947505035.1 Sphingobacteriales bacterium | reverse complement strand
TGTGCTGCAAATTTTGCATCAGCGCAAGCAGCTAGTTTAGCAGGTGCAGATAGAATAGAATTGTGTTCGGCATTAGCAGTTGGTGGATTAACGCCTTCGCATGCTTTGCTCGAAGCGGTGCAGCATGCGTTTGCAATTCCGGTGCATGTATTGGTTCGCCCAAGAGAAGGTGATTTTTTGTATACTGATACGGAGTTTCAAATCATGCAAGAAGAAATTTTAATAATTAAACAAATGGGTTTTGCTGGTGTGGTGTTTGGTATATTAAATGCCGATGCTACAATTGATGAAAAAAGATGCGCAGCATTAGTCGCATTGGCAAAACCGATGCAACTTACTTTTCACCGTGCTTTCGATTTTGTAACGCAAGCCAATGTAGCACTAGAAAAACTAATCGAATTAGGCTTTGATTGTGTTTTAACCTCTGGTTTGAAAAGTACGGCTGTGTTGGGTTTAATGCAATTAACCGAATTGGTGGCCCAAGCAAATAATCGAATTCAAATCATACCCGCAGCGGGTATCAATGAAAGCAACGTTGCAGCAATCATACAAACAACAAAATCTAATATTATTCATTGTTCATTAAGCGAAGAAGTACCAAGTAAAATGCAAGTTAATGTTGGACCCGATTTAGGATTTGTCAACGCGGAGTCGAGCGAAAAAAACATACGAGCGGTTAAAAAAATAATAACAGCCATAAGCCATGCGTAAATTCGGCTCGATGTTATTTTTTTTACTTTCGATTGTTAGCCTAGCAAACTTACGGGCACAGTCTATTGTTGATTTAACAAATGCAGCACCATGGTATTTTAAAGAAGCCAATCAGGCCGATGCGCAATGGCTGCAAGCTAAGGTGCCGGGTACCATTCACCAAGATTTGTTAGCTCATCAATTAATGGCAGATCCCTATTTATTAAATAACGAACAGCAGGCACAATGGCCCGCGCAAAAAGAATGGCTTTACCAAACCACCATTTTATTGACACCAGCCATGGCGGCTTATCAACAAATTGAATTAGTTTTCGAAGGCTTAGATACCGACGCAGAAATTTTTATCAATGGCAAAAAAGTTGCTTCGGTTAATAATATGTTTCGCGTTTGGAAATTCAATGTTCGTCACTTGTTAAAAACCGGAGACAACGATTTGCAAATAAAATTTTTAGCAAGCGAACAAATTGCAGCTTCGGCATACGAAAAACTCCAGCCTAAAATTCCATTAGATGAAAGAATCATGGTCCGTAAAGCAGCCTATCAATTTGGCTGGGATTGGGGCCCTCGTTTAATTACAGCAGGTATCTATAAAAATGTGTATTTACATTGCTGGGATCAATTACAAATACAGCACATTCAATATCAGCAGTTGCAAATAGACACCGCAATGGCGCGCTTAAATGCAAAAGTATGTATCAATAGTCTTGTTGAACAAGAAATTAGCTATCAAATTATCGATAGTGTAACCAAGCAAGTATATGTAAGTAGTAAATTAAAAGTAATGAAGGGGCAGCAATTTTTTACCATTCCATTTAGCATTAACAAGCCCAAGTTGTGGTGGTGCAATGGTTTGGGAGCACCCAATTTATTGAATTTAACATTCAACCTGCAGCATAAGAATATTAAAATTTCAGAAAACACCCGCATAGGCTTGAGAAAAATTGAACTCATTCAACAAGCTGATCAAAAAGGCAAAAGTTTTTATTTCAAATTAAATGGACTGCCTGTTTTTATGAAAGGCGCCAATTATATACCGCAAGATAATTTTATTCCTCGGGTGGGTAGCGCGCAAACAAAAAATTTAATACAACAAGCAAAAGCCGCAAACTTCAATATGCTAAGGGTTTGGGGCGGTGGCATCTACGAGAGCGATGCGTTTTATAACGCCTGCGACGAATCTGGAATTTTAGTTTGGCAAGATTTTATGTTTGCTTGTGGCTTAGTGCCAGGAGGCGCGGCATTTGCTAACAATGTCAAACAAGAAATTGCCGATCAACTCATTCGATTAAGAAACCATCCATGTATTGCTTTGTGGTGTGGTAATAACGAAGTTGCTGAGGGTTGGTCTAATTGGGGTTGGCAAAAACAATACCAGATGAACGCTGCAGATTCCATTCGAATTTGGTCTGATTATCAAAAAATATTTCATCAAATCATTCCATCGGTAATTGATAGCTTGAGCGATGGCATTGCTTATTGGCCATCATCACCTCAATTTGGTTGGGGAAGAAAAGAAAGTTTACTATTTGGTGATATTCATTATTGGGGAGTTTGGTGGGGCGAAGAACCTTTCGAAAAATACCAACAAAAAGTGGGTCGATTTGTATCCGAGTATGGCTTTCAATCTTTTCCAAGTAAAAGCACCCTCGAAAAATTTACGAACCTAAACGATCGAAAATTAAATTCGACTACTTTGCAAGCGCATCAAAAACATCCCAAAGGTTTTCAAATCATAGACCAACAAATGGGCTTGTATTATCAAAAGCCTCTAGACTTTGACACATATATTTACACGAGTCAAGTTTTGCAAGCAGAGGGCTTAAAAATGGCAATAGAAGCGCACCGTTCGGCTATGCCATATTGTATGGGAACGCTGTATTGGCAGTTCAACGATTGTTGGCCGGTGGTGTCTTGGTCTAGCAGCGATTATTATCAAGATAAAAAAGCAGCCTATTATTTTGTAAAAAAATGTTTTGCAATCAACATGTTGGCATTTAAAAAACAACAGGATAGTTTACAGGTCTTTTTAGTGAGTGATTCACTAAACGAAATGCAAGTCCAATTTAGATTTCGGGTAATGGATTTTACTGGGAAAAAAATCTTGGAAACCAATCAGTTGTTAAAGGTGGCGCCACAATCTGCTACTATGCTTTTAAATAAATCCATGGCTTCGATTGTTTATAAACGTTCCTTACAAAATTTAGTAGCTGTAGCAAGCATTCTAAAAGTGGATGGAAGTATAATAGATCAATATTTTTATTTTGATACTGTTAAAAATTTAGCCTTAAAAAAAGATACCATCCTACTGCAACAATCTAAGCAAAACAACCAAGTAGCCATTACTTTGCTTTCTCCAACATTAAAAAAGAATGTACAACTGGCTACAAATATATCTGGCGAATTTTCTGATAATTATTTTGATCTTATGCCCAATCAAACACAAGTTATTTATTTCAAACCCTCACAGCTACTACCTTTGGAAAGTATTCCATTGACTACCAAATTCATCTATAATAAAGAATCGAAAAAATAAACACCTATGAAAAAAATCATCTTGTACTTTTTTTGTTTCCCCATTTTTTTGGCTTCGGCACAAAAACAAACAACAAATTTAGCGTATTTGGTAAATCCATTTATAGGTACAGGTGGTCACGGGCATACCTTTCCGGGTGCTTCAAGTCCTTTCGGCATGGTGCAATTGAGCCCAGATACGCGTTTAGATGGTTGGGATGGTTGCGGCGGTTACCATTACGATGATAGTATTATTTACGGTTTTTCTCATACGCATTTAAGCGGCACAGGTGTATCGGATTACGGAGATATTTTACTGATGCCAAGTACCAATAAGACTGTTGAATTATCAAATTATGCATATGCGCAAAAGTTTAGTCACCAAGCAGAGTCGGCACATGCGGGCTTTTATGAAGTACAATTAGCTAATCAAGTTAAAGTAGCACTGACCGCAACTTCCAGAGCAGGCTACCATCGTTACCAATTTCCAAATCAATCATCTGTCAATTTGGTGCTCAATTTAAAACACCGCGACCAAGTGATTGCTTCTAGTTTAAAACAAATCAATGCTTATGAAATAGAAGGAATGCGCCGTTCCAAAGCTTGGGCGAATGATCAACATGTTTATTTTGTGATGCGTTTTTCCAAGCCTATTCAAAGTATCCAATTAGCGAATCAACAAATAGTAAAAATTGGAGAAACTATTCAAAGTAAAGATATCATATCGCTTATTCATTTTCAGCAAGATCAAAATTCAACGCTAGAGGTTAAAGTTGGCATTTCGGCAGTGAGCGAAGCAGGCGCTAGGCTCAATTTGGAAAAAGAAATGGCAAACCTATCTTTTGAAAAAGTACTTGCCAATGTTAACGCAAATTGGAACCTAGAATTAGGTAAAATTGCCATCAAAGATCCTCGTGTAAAATTAAAAAATATTTT
>CANNIS010000110.1 GCA_947505035.1 Sphingobacteriales bacterium | reverse complement strand
TCGAGCGATGGGGTAGCAGAGCCCAATATTACTTTTGCTTGGTGTAAGCTGGCCAAATAAATGGCCGTATCTCTTCCGTTGTAGCGAGGTGCCGGATCGTTTTGTTTATAAGAAGCATCGTGTTCTTCGTCTACAATAATTACCCCTAATTGTTGAAATGGTAAAAATATACTGCTTCGGGTGCCTAATATAACTTGATAGCTTCCATCGGCCACATGATTCCAACATTCTACTCTTTCGTTGTCGCTAAATTTCGAATGATATACGCCAATTTTATTTCCAAAATGTTTGCGGAGTCGATTAATTAATTGGGTGGTTAAACCAATTTCTGGTAATAATAATAATGCTTGTTGGTTTTTTTGAATAACCTGTTCTATTAATCGAATATAAATTAAGGTTTTACCCGAAGAGGTAACCCCCTTCAAAAGCACGCAGTTCTTTGTTTTCAGCGATTCATTGATGGCCTCATACGCTACTTGCTGTGCAGTGCTTAGCGCAAAGTTTGCAGCTAAAGGAATGTCATCTATTTTTAACCTGCTGACTATTTTTTCTGATTGAATAAAAATATTTTTATCAATTAATGCTTTAATGGCAGCAACCGAAACACCTGCATATTGACTTAATTCTTTTTTAAGAACATCATTTTCTTTTTTGTGCAGTATTAAATAGGCTTGCAGGGTACTTAATTGTTTGCTCGATTTAACCAACGAATCAAATAGTTTGGCTAATTCGCTAGGGCTTTGGTAAATCTCGTTTAAGCTAATAAATGATACTCTTTTTGCTTGGTAGCGATCTTCAATTTCTTCTTCAATAAATATAATATGTTGATCGATAAGGTTTTTAATAATAGGCATGATGCGCTGTTGCTCCACAATTTTAATTAAGTCGTTTAAGCTTAATTTTTCTTGCATTTCTAAGGCTTCTACTATTAAATATTCTTGGTCATTCAAGGCAGATTTATCTACAGTAATAGCGGAGTTTAAATAAATGGCCGTTTCTGATGATAATTTTAAAGCCGCTGGAAGTGCTATGTTCATTACCTCTCCAAGTTTAGCGAGGTAATAATCGCTCACCCAATTCCAGAGTGCAAATTGTTTTGCATTAATGCTGGGTTTGGCGATATCTAAAATTTCAATCAGATATTTAGCTTCGTATAATTTAGGTGCTTGTGTATGTATGCTTTGAATAATGCCCGTCGTTAATTTGTTTTTACCAAATTGCACCACCACTCTTTGCCCAATGGCAATGGCATCGTTCATTTCTCTAGGAACACGATAGGTAAATGTTTGGCTAATAGCCAAGGGTAAAATAATTTCAACAAATTGTGTTATTTCCAAAGGATTTAATTTTTGAAGTTAATTTTAGTACTTCCAATAAATAGTAAAGCCCATCCAATCATAAAACTAAGACCGCCAAGTGGGGTGACGGGTCCTAAAAAAGTCCAATGGTTAATTTGAAAAAAATCTTTTAAAGCAATTAAATAAAGTGAACCAGCAAATAATAAGATACCAACAAGGTGAAAGTACGCAGCAGTTTTAAATTGTTTGAGTTGAAATTGCTGATATAAAATAGCTAATAGGATAATGCTCAATGAATGTATGAGGTGATATTTGCTAGCAGTATTAAAGGTGGCTAATTGTTCTTCGTTCATAAAAGGTTTTAAAAGATGTGCGCCAAAGGCACCAATCATTACACCTAATAGTCCTGTTATACTTGCAATTTTGAGTATTACTTTCATGAATGTTGTTAAAAGTTAAAATTAACAAAATCTGATCAATTGCTTATCACAATTGTTGAAAATTAACTAATCAAATTATAATCAGCATATTTACAGAAACAAGCTATTTTTGGTCATATTTAAATATGAAAAGATTAATACTCTTATTTGCAATTTTATTTACCATTTTGTTGGCCATTAGATTGTATTATCAACAACAATTAAAACAGCTACCTATTAACGAGTCGATATTTAGTTTTGTTTCGAGTAGTACCCCAATCGTATTGCAATTAACCTTAGATGATCGATTGGCAGAAACATTTGAAAACGCCGATAATCAAGCATATTTATTTACAGCCGCTTATTTACAAGAATTAAAAACTTGTTATCATTTAGCTAAAAACAACAAAGCAATTAAAGATATAGTCTATAATAATAATTTATTGATTCTCTTTCAACCACAAACTGCCGATCATATTTCTGCAACTTATATTTTAGATGTCAGTAATAGACCTTTAGAAAACATCGCAGGTTTTATCCCATCAAACGATACCTTAGCAAAGGCTCCGGCACCAAGCGATTTTGTCGATATTAAAATTTACCATGCCCGATTACAGGCCGATTCTATATTACACTACGCGAAAGCGGGTAATTATTTAATTTTTAGTTTTCAAGAACAAGAAGTGCAACAAGCCATTAGGGCGCATTTAGGTATTGCAAATTTTCAGAAAAAACAAGCATTTGTAAATTTGTTTAACCGCTACAGTTCAAAGATGACGGGTATTGCAACGATTTACATTAACTATCAAAACTTTCCGAAGTTTGTCAATGCTTTTATCAAAGAAAATTATTTTTCGACTTTTACTGATTTTAAACAACTAGGTAATTTTGGCGTTTTTAGTCTAGATTTTTCTAAAGATGATTGGCTGTTAAAAGGAAAGTTAAATTATGATGCAAAGAATTTTATTAGTGTTTTTGAAGGACAACAAGCTTCCAGCTCTTATTTAATTTCATTTGTTCCAAATGCATCGATGGGCTTTCAAAATTTTATTTTATCGGATTATTCTCTTTTTAGAACTAAGCTGAAAAAATATTATACAGTAAATCGTAGTTTTGCGTTTAACACTACCATTGCTTCGCTATCAAAAAAATTAAAAACGAATATAGAAGATTTGATTAATAATTGTGCAGGGGTAGAATACCTTGCGATCACCACTGGCATTGATTCTGCGCAAATTGCAACAGATTTAGTGATGATGCACTTAACGCAAGTTGAAGATTTTAGGAAAAAGATTTTACGCATCAATACACTGGCACTTGAGGCAAAATATCAGGCTTATAAAGGTAGGGCAATTGCAAAATTTCCCATTCCTAATTTTATGCAAATGACAATGGGGGTTCCCTTTGCAGATTTTGAAGCACAGTATTATTGTCTATTAGGAGATCGTTTGTTATTAGCACCATCTGAAAAGCAATTACATTGGTATATTGATGCCTATAATACCGGAAATTTGATCTCTTCTAGTAATCGTTTTAAAACTTTTAATGCAAATTTAAATGCGCAGTATAATTATTTATATTATTTGCCAATTGTTGGGAATGAAAAAAAATGTGCTGGAATATTAAACGAATTTACGGCAACAAATTTTACTAAACCTTTGAGTTGGTCGGCCTACGATGGATTTGCTTATCAGTTTTCATTTGACGAGCAAAAGGTAAACACCCTATTTTACCTTTCCAAAAAACTACAAGTACCCAATTCTTTGAAGTTTTTATGGAAATACCGAAGTTCGGTTGCTGTTAAAACAGCTCCTATTATACTGCCATTATCGTCGCCCTTGATTGTTTTTCAAGATGATAGTAATCAAATACAGATTTTAAATATTTCGGGAAACCTTATTAAAACAATTGCGATAAAAGAAGCGCTAATTGGCGAAATGCGAACCCTTAAACAAGCAGGTACTTACCGCATTTTATTTAATACGGCTAATTACCTTTATTTTATGGATGCCAATGGTAAAGCGATGCCTGGTTTTCCAATTAAATTAGCTGGAGCTACCGATCAAACACTATCTTTAATTAATTATAAAAATACAAGCGAATACCGTGTTTTTATCAATTGTGCTAATCAAAGTATTTGGGCTTACGACTTAACCGGCTTAGCACTTATAGGTTGGGAAGGGAGGCGCCTTGATTCCATTCAATCGCCTATTCAACAAGTTCGAATAAATAATAAAGATTATTTTTTCTTGCATAATAAAAATGGTAAATTTTATTGGATTAGTAGGAAAGGAGAAATGATGAATAGCCCTAAAGATAGCAGCAACAGTACTTTCACTAATCCATTCTTTTTTATTGCCGATACGGAAGAAGCTAAAAATAGGTTTGTAAGTACTAATCAAAATGGGGCAATCACTAGTATTTATTTTGATGGCAGCATTCAACAAGCTTCTATTGGTTCTTCTCCGAAATCGCATTTGTTTTTACAAGC
>CANNIS010000109.1 GCA_947505035.1 Sphingobacteriales bacterium | reverse complement strand
CCGAATAATTCCCTTTTTTGATAGTAAAATCTGTTGGAATATTTAGTTGTTCACACATTTCATCGCTGAATGTATAATCGGTATCAACCTTGAACATATTTTTAGAAAAATATTGGCTTAAATCTTCGGTACTGATGCCGTTTTTTGTATTGATCATCATTTCCAATTTTCCTGTTTCTTCGTTGAATTGAATTTCGGCAAGGGTACCATTATCCATTTTCAGGTTTCCTCCAATCTTAATTCTGCAAAATCCACTGCCAAGGCAGTTTACGGATTGTTTTGATCCAAATTCAATCGTAATAACAACCTTAGGGCCTGTAACCATACTCGCCGCTAATAAATCACCACCACCAATCAAACAACACACTGTTAGTATGAGCATTAATTTTTTCATCTTCTTTTTTTTAAATTGTTAAACCATTTGTTAATTAATATCAGGCTAGCTAGACCTCTTTTTTTATTTTCGATCGTAAAGTAAATATGAAGGCTTTTGTAAATGAGTCCAACTGCATAAATGCAAATTTATTCAGCTTAGCTTCAATCAATAAAACAAACATTCTATTGCGATATTCATTTAATCAAATTAGTTTTAATCAATTTATTGATTTTTTAACCAAATATTTTTTATGAAAAGTAAAGACACCAGATTGTATGATTTAGCGTATTTAATTCGTAACAGAAGACTTGAATTAGGCTATACTTCAGCAGAAAAATTTTCGAATGAGAAAGGGATCAATCGCTCTGTTTATCAGCGATGGGAGAGTGGAGAAGATTTAAATCTTACTAGTTTTTTAAAGCTTTGTGATATGCATCATATTAGCGCATCGGCCTTGTTTATGAAATGGGAACAAGCCAATCGATTGATGCCAAAAGATCAACCTTCTAATTGAAATAAAAAAGCCTGGTTATTTAACCAGGCTTTTTTATTAATTGCTTCCGCGTTTAGTAAGTTCGTCTCGAATGTGTGCCGCTTTTTCGTAGTCTTCTTCTTGTAAGGCTTTTTGTAATTGGGTTTGCAGTTCAATATCACTTTTTCCCTGATAAATATTTCCTTCTTTACTTTTGTTTTCGAGGTCTTCTATTTGATCAATGTTTTCCAAAAAATCATAATCAGAACCTTCAATTAATATTCCGGCAGCTGCTAAAATAAAATCATAAGTATAAATTGGACAATGGTACCTAACCGCTAATGCAATGGCATCAGATGTTCTGGCGTCAAGCTCTACCGTTTTAGTACCGTTATTGCAAATTATTTTTGCAAAGAAAATGCCATCTACTAAATTATAAATAAGTACTTCTTCTACTTTAATTTGATAACTTAAAGTAAGTGTTTTAAATAAGTCGTGCGTTAATGGTCTACTAGGACTCATTTTTTCTATTTCAATGGCAATGGCTTGCGCTTCAAAACTCCCAATAATAATAGGCAATCGTCTTTTGCCATTTACCTCACCTAATACCAAAGCATATGCTCCTGATTGGGTTTGACTATAAGACAGACCAACGATGTCTAGTTTTATTTTTTTCATTTGTTTTGAAAATTACGCTTGCGCTTTCAATACTTTTACGGCTTCAATTAATTGAGGGACTACTTCAAATGCATCGCCTACAATTCCATAATCTGCTACTTTAAAGAAAGGTGCTTCTGGATCTTTATTGATCACTACAATTACTTTAGAAGCGCTCACGCCAGCTAAATGTTGAATAGCACCAGAAATACCAATGGCAATATATAAGTTTGGCGCAACGGCAATGCCTGTTTGGCCCACGTGTTCTTCATGTGGTCTCCAACCAGAATCCGAAACTGGTTTTGAACAACCTGTTGCGGCACCTAATAAAGAAGCTAATTCTTCAATCATCCCCCAGTTTTCTGGACCCTTTAAACCTCTTCCGCCAGAAACCACTAATTCGGCATCGGGTAAAGAAATTTTATCGCTGGCTCTGATAATTTCTTTGACCATAGTTTGGAAATCATGTGCACCAGTACTAGGATTAAAATCTTCTATTGTAGCTGTAGTACCAAGATCGTTTATTTGATAAGCGTTTGGACTTAAGGTAATGACTTTTATTGGAGAGTTTAAGGTAACATTGGCAAATGCCTTACCAGAGAAAGCACCTCTTTTTACACTAAATGAATTTCCTGCTATTGTTGGTAATTCCAATGCGCCATCAACGTATCCAGCTGCTAATTTTACTGCAACTCTAGGTGCTAAACCCTTTCCGGTAAAAGTGTTAGAAAGCACAACTACTGTGGCATCTACCGATTTAGCTGCTTGCGAAATAATGGATGCATAAGCCTGATTCACAAAAGTACTTAAAGCATCTTGTTGCACATTTAAAATTTTACTTGCGCCGTATTTTCCAATTTCTGCTAAGGTGCTTGCATCTACATTGCCAATAGAAACAGCCGTTAAGGTTCCGCCTGTTTGTTTAGCAATTGCAGCAGCATAAGAGACTACTTCGTATGTTGATTTTTTAAATTTTCCGGTTATATTTTCTATATATACTAATACGTTCATGGTAAATGGTTAAAATGTTTTTTTCTTAATTAAATTACTTTTGCTTCACTATGTAATGCCTCAATAAGTTTAGCAGATTCATTTGTCGAAATTAATTTAACGGTGCTTCTTGCGGCAGGCAAATCAAATGAGCTAATACTACTCAAGATATCAACTGCAATGGATTCTACTACTTGCAAAGGTTTTGTTCGTGCCGACATTATACCTCGCATGTTAGGAATTTTAGGTTCTGCAACACCTTCGGTAACACTTGCTAAGAATGGAAAATTTACCGTGATTACTTCTTTTCCACCTTCTATTTCTCTTTCAACTGTTGCCGTATTTGCGGCAACAGTCAATTTTTTAATAATGGAGATGGAAGGAATGTCCATGATTTCTGCAATCATGGCACCAGTCTGTGCGCCATTGTAATCAATCGATTCGCGGCCAGTTAATATTAATTCATATTGACCCTCTTTTGCAATTTTTGCAATTTGTTGCGCTACAAAATAGGCATTTGCAGGCGCTGCATTAATTCTAATGGCATCGTCTGCGCCAATGGCTAAAGCTTTACGAATGGTTGGATCGGTATCTGCTAGCCCAACATTGACAACGGTAACACTACCGTTGCCACCTTCTGTTAATTCAATGGCCCTCGCCAAAGCCAATTCGTCGTATGGATTTAAAATAAATTGTACACCAGTCGTGTTAAATTCGGTATTATTCGAGTTAAAGGTTATTTTTGTAGTTGTATCTGGTACATTACTGATGCAGACTAATATTTTCATAGTATGAAATGTTTTTGCGCAAAAATAGGCAATTTCTATCGAATAAAAAATGAATAATCAACGCATCCAAAGACTTTTAGAAATGCTCTTAGAGGAGCCAAACGACTCTTTTTTGCTTTATGCCTTGGCAACAGAGTATTTAAAGCTCAATGACAACCAAAAGGCTTTATTTTATTACCTCGAAACCGTAAATTCTGATGAAGATTATGTTGGGGTTTATTATCATTTAGCCAAGCTTTATGAAGTATTAAAAGAAAGCGAAAATGCCTTAGCAACCTATCAAAAAGGAATGAAAATTGCCCGAAAAATAGGGGATAATCATGCATTTTCGGAATTGCAATCTGCTTTTAATATCTTTAATGGCTTGGATTACGAAAATGAATAAATCAAAACGCCAATTTTTAGCAGCAGTTTTTAAGTTTAGTCTCGTTGCCTTTGGTGGCCCATCGGCTCATATTGCCATGCTCCTAAAAGAGTTTGTCGATAAAAAAAAATTTGTCACTCAAAAAGAATTATTAGAATATAATGCACTTTGTCAGGTTTTACCTGGCCCATCTTCTACGCAAACATTGGTGGCCATTGCCTATCAATTTGGTGGCTTAACACTTGCGCTTTTATCTTTTTTGATTTGGATTTTACCTTCTGCCATTTTAATGTCCTTATTTGCCATAGGGTATAATTATCTAGCATTAAATAGGCATGCCGCTAATTTTATTTTTGTACTGGGTCCTATGGCTATTGGATTTATTGCCTATTCGGCCTTTATACTTACCCGAAATGTATTGGGCAATCGCTTATCGTATGGCCTTGCCATATTTGCTAGTGTGATTACTTTAATCATTCGAAACGCCTATGTGTTTCCAATCATTTTAGTTTGCGCCATTTTGTTTTCCTATTTTTTTTTAAAAGTTCCGGATGAAAAAAAATCCGAAGATTTTATTAAAACCAATTGGAAAAAAATCATTCCACTTATTTT
>CANNIS010000108.1 GCA_947505035.1 Sphingobacteriales bacterium | reverse complement strand
TTTTGAACAAATTCCTCCCGTTCCTTTTTCCAATTTTCAACCCGATTTAACTACTCAAAAAAGAACCATTCGCGCCATAGAAATTAAAACCTATTTGCAAAACAATTTAGTTCCGAGTAATGATTTTCCGAAATTAACTTATCAAGTTTTTGCTTTAAATGTACCGGTAGCTATTCGAAATAAAAATATTGATGATCGGCTGCAAGCTAGGTTAAATGAGGGTTTGCTTGATGAAGTAAATCAATTATTAGCAACTGGTGTGTTGCCCGAACAATTAAATTATTTTGGTTTAGAATACAAATATTGTTTAGCCTATTTACAAGGAAAGTTCGACCTGCCAACTTTACAATCTAAATTAAGTGTTGCCATTCATCAATATGCTAAAAGGCAATTAACATATTTTAGGAAAATGGAAAAGGCGGGTATTGCTATCACTTGGCTTGATGCCCAAGACCAGCCAGTAGCTTATGTTTTAGCTGCAATGGAGGCAAAAAAATAACCTTCTGATGCAGAAGGTTATTTTTATTAGTTTTTTATCATTCGTAAAAAAGTACCTAATCGTTTTTTGAGGTCTTTTCGATCTACAATAAAATCGAGGAAACCATGTTCTAAAACAAACTCTGCAGTTTGAAAACCTTTAGGTAAATCTCTTTTAATAGTTTCTTTGATTACTCTTGGGCCTGCGAAGCCAATTAAAGCTCCAGGTTCAGAGATAGTAATATCACCTAACATTGCATATGAAGCCGTAACTCCGCCCGTTGTAGGGTCTGTACAGAGTGAAATATAGGGTAATTTATTTTGTGCTAATAAAGCTAGTTTAGCAGATGTTTTAGCCATTTGCATTAAAGAGTAAGCGGCTTCCATCATTCTGGCTCCACCAGATTTAGAAATTATCATGAAAGCATATTTATTGGCAATACAATAATCAATCGCTCTACTAATTTTTTCACCTACAACAGATCCCATAGAACCGCCAATAAAATTAAAGTCCATACAGCAAATCACTAAATCTTCGCCTTCCACTTTTCCGTGTGCCGTTCTCATGGCATCTTTGAGCCCAGTTTTGGCAATGGTATCTTTTACTCTTTCTGGATATTTTTTGGTATCAATAAATTTTAATGGATCGCCAGAGGTTAAATTCTCATCTAATTCCACAAAATGATTATCATCAAAAATAATTTTGAAGTATTCTTTAGAACCAATTCTTAAATGGTAATTACAATGGGAGCAGAGGTAATGATGCGATTCTAAATCGGAAGTATATAATGGTTTTTTGCATGATGGACATTTATTCCAAATACCATCTGGTACATCTAACTTTTCTTCGGTAGATGTTAAAATTCCATCATTTTTTCTTTTAAACCAAGCCATAGTCAATTTCCTGTTTTAATTATGCAATCGTAATTTCATTGTTTAAATAAACATCTTGGATCGCATTTAAAATAGCGACACCATCGTTCATTGGACGCTGAAAAGCTTTTCTACCTAAGATTAAACCTTGTCCACCCGCTCTTTTATTGATAACAGCTGTGGTAACAGCCTCTGCTAAATCGGCAGCACCTTTAGATTCGCCACCCGAATTAATTAAACCAATGCGGCCCATATAGCAATTAGCTACTTGGTAACGACATAAGTCAATTGGGTTCATCGTAGACAATTCTGAATACATTTTTGGATGCGATTTTGCAAAATTAATTGAAGTAAATCCTCCGTTGTTTTCAGGTAATTTTTGTTTAATAATATCTGCTTGAATGGTTACGCCTAAATGATTTGCTTGCGAAGTTAAATCGGCAGCAACATGGTAATCTACGCCATCTTTTTTGAAACCATTATTTCTAGTATAGCACCATAAAACAGTTGCCATACCTAATTCGTGTGCACGCTCAAATGCTTTGGCTACTTCAATAATTTGACGATTTGATTCTGGAGCACCAAAATAAATGGTTGCTCCAACTGCCGTTGCTCCTAAATTCCAAGCATCATCTACCGAACCAAACATAATTTGATCGTATTTATTAGGGTAGGTCATTAATTCGTTGTGGTTAAGTTTAACCATCATTGGAATTTTATGCGCATATTTTCTGGCAACAGATGCCAATACCCCAAAGGTAGTAGCTACTGCATTACAGCCACCTTCTACGGCTAGTTCTATAATTTTATCGGGATCGAAATAAATGGGATTGGGTGCAAATGAAGCACCTGCAGTATGTTCAATGCCTTGATCGACTGGTAAAATAGATAAATAACCTGTTCCGCCTAATCGGCCGTGGTTATACATAGATCCTAAGCTTCTCAAAACTTGAGGGTTACGACTAGATCCTACAAAAGAACGGTCTAAAAAGTCCATTCCGGGTAAGTGTAACATGTCTTTTGTAAATGTTTTTGATTCGTGTTTTAATAGGCTATCTGCCTCTGCACCAAGTAATTCTGTAATTTTGTCGATGGTCATTTGATCAAATTTAGGTTATGCAATATTACTGAATTTTAAGGTATTTTGAAAAATAAAAATAGCCCACCACTCAGGGTATAACTTTGTGCAAAGGATTGCCTATAAAAGGATGCAAATAGTAGCATTACCAAAATCAAACTGTGTTTTTTCATATTCATTTTTACAGATGTAAATTCTTTAAATTCCGCTAAAATGCAGCTATTATTAATTAACTTTGGTTTAAAAATAACAATATTTTAGATGTCTATTCAAATTCAACTCATCACTAATTCCGATATGCTGCAAAAGGCATTTGATATTAGACGCGAAGTATTTGTCATCGAGCAAATGGTTTCGGAAACAGAAGAATACGATCAGGAGGATATTTCGACCCATTTTATAGCATTATACGATGGGTTACCAGTTGGTACGGCCAGATATAGGACTACTCCCAATGGTATCAAATTAGAACGGTTTGCTATTTTAAAACCTTTCCGAAGTATGGGTGTAGGTTCGGCTATATTGCAACATATGTTACAAGAGCTATCGGCTTTTGAAGGTTTAATATATTTACATGCACAGTTAACGGCCATGGGTTTATATAGTAAATTTGGTTTCGAAGCCATAGGAGAACAATTTGATGAAGCCGGAATTCAACATTATAAAATGACCTACCAAAAGGCTTAAATGAATTTCAAAAAATATCTTTTCGTGTTATTACTTTTTCCGATTTTCTTTTTCGGATCAAAAGTTTATGCGCAAGATATTTATATTAAAGGAAGGGTTACCGATGCCAATACCAACGAAGCCATTCCATTTGTAAACATCAAACTTAAAGGAAATTTTGCAGGCATCAGTACCGATTTTGATGGATATTATACCATTAAAACCAATGTCAGTGTTGACTCTATCAATGCCAGTAGTTTAGGCTATCGTAGCAAAAGCAAACGCATAAAAAACAAAACCAATCAAACCATTGATTTTCAATTAAGCGCAAATACTTTAGGCATTAAAGAAGTAGTTGTATTTGCAGGCATCAACCCTGCCATTGCGATTATTAAAAATGCGCAAAATCAAAGGGCACTTCATAATAAGAATAATCTAAAGGAGTTTGAATACAGCAGTTATACCAAAATCCAAGTGGATGTAGATAATGTTTCGCAGAGATTACGCAAACTAAAAATACTAAGGCCTATTACTTCTTTATTTGATAGTTTAGAAATATCCGCTGGTGAAGACGGAGATTTACATATGCCTGTTTTTTACACAGAAAATCTATCTGATGTATATTTTGAAAACAGTCCAATTAAAAGAAAAAAAGAAATCATCAAAGCCACAAAAATCAATGCAGTGGGTATTCGTACAGGAATGGCTACCTCACAGCTAACAGGTAATACCTTACAAGATTATAATTTTAACGATAATAGGATTGGTTTTTTTGGTAAAGATTTTTTGTCACCTATTGCAGATAATGCTTTTATTTTTTATCAATTTTATTTAGTGGACAGTGTTAATGTCAATGGCTCGAAATGTTACTTAATTAAAGTAAAACCCAAGAACAACCAAGATTTATTATTTACTGGAAATATTTGGATTGAGAGTAAAACCTTTGCCATTTTACAATTGGATTTATCCATCCCTAAAACAGCCAATATCAATTTTATTGAACGCATTCAAATTCAACAAGAAATTACTATGATGCCATCTGGTGCTTGCATTCCAAGCAAAACAAGGTTGGTATTTGACTTTGCTGATTTGTCTAAAAACTTTGTAGGATTAATTGCCCGTATTTACAATGCTAGTTATCAAATGAAAGAAGGTCAATCACATGA
>CANNIS010000107.1 GCA_947505035.1 Sphingobacteriales bacterium | reverse complement strand
GATTCCTTCAGGGCCTACAAACAATTGCGCATGCGGAATTCGACCCGACGAGGCGCTTTTGGTTAAATGACTTTTGATGGAATCGTGTCCTAAAATTTGGGAAAACAGCATAAAGCAAAGATAATAGAAAGTTATTGAGTTTCATACTTCCCCGCAAAAGGCTTTGTTTAATTAAACAGTAAATCTTCTTTCTGTAATTTAATTTGAGGTTTATTCAATTTTACAACTGCGGAATTAATTTTGATTTGATCTTCTCTAGATAGAAATAGCGGAATCAATTCTTTAATATCTATTTTCAGGAGTCTATTTATAATAATTAAATCTTTAAGCGTAAAAGGTTTAATCCCATTCATTAATTCAGACATGTGGGTTTTACTTTTGTGACCTAAAATAGCGCCTAAATTTTCTTGAGTTAAATCAAGAGATTTTAATTGTTTTCGTATTTGTTGTTTTCTGTTTTCTAAAAAAATTCTTTCACGTTCGGCAAATAGTTCTGATTTGTCACTTTCAATTATTTTTTCATCGGTTATGGCTTCTAAATCGGACCATTCCCTGCTTTCATAATCCGCTATTAAATTTCTTAATTTGGTTCTAAGATTTTTAAAATGCAGATTATCTTTAGATAGTAATCTTAATTTTCTATCAGCAATCATAGCTCTTTCCAAGTCCAATTCATTTGTAATTGAACCATTTTCAATGAATTTTTCTATATCAAAATTTGTTTTCATTATTTAATATAATTATTACTCCCTGCTTCATTTTTAATTGTACCGAATTCGGTATAATTAAAATCAGGATTGTATAAAGATTCCCACTCACCCAGATATTCAATGGTGCTTTTCAAACTAAGCCATTTAATAATTACGACTTCTTGTAATTGACTCCTCGCTATATCCGTTAATGATATGTATTCTTGATTGCTATTATTGGAGATTATCGTTATTTGAGCTCCTTTGATGGTTAGGGTTTTGTTTTTTACCATTGTGCTTATATCATTTATTTAAAATCCTGTTTTTCTTCTTATTTTTCCTCAAAGTCAGGAGACTTTGCGGAGCGGGCTGTTAACCGTAGTTTTTATATTCCCAATTCTGCTATAAGTTCATCTCTTTTTTGATTAGACAACCAAATTATAAATCCTTTATCAACAATATTTAATTTTAAATTACTGCTATCATAATCAATTATAAGGGGAATGGTATTCTTTTTAACTTGCAAAGAAGCAATTGATTTTAATGCTTGTGTTAAATTCCCAGGATTCAATTCTTGCTTTCTAGGATGTTCAGCTTGAAGTAAAGCATTAATTTCACTTCTTTTTAATCCTTTTTCCAATTTGTCAATATCAGCTTTTATAATTGAATACATTATCCATTTATGCATTTCTAACCCTGTCGTCTGAAAACCTTCTGAAATATTAGTTATTAAATTATTGTATCTACCAGAATGTTGATTGATAACTTGGGAAATTATTGTATCTAAACTAGCACAGTCAATGTCTACTTTAGTTTCTTGTGTCTGTTGAATTTTATTGACTTTACATAATTGATAACATGCTTCTTGTACTATGTATACATTATTTAAACTTTTTTCTATTAATTGTTTTTTATTGTCCTCTGGAATAGATATGTTTAATAAAATTTCACCATCAATTATTAAAGACATTAAATTCTCATTTGTCCACTCATCTGCATTTACAGATTTGATTCTTCCAGATAAATCTCCATTTAAAGCAATAAGTCTGTTTTCTTCTAACCATACACCTACAACTATAAAAGTTAAATCTGAATTTTCGTGAAAAGCTTTTAGTTCTATTGCAAAATCTACCTGCGTTTCATCTTTTAGGTAATGAAAATCTTCAATAATTATATATTTATTAAAACCTAAACCTTTAAGTGCTTGGATAATATCATTAACATCATCGGGGTCTAATTCCAAGGGTTTAAATTCTTTTTCATTTCCTTTTTCTCCTTCAAGCTCACTTTCAAAATCAGCTTTTCCAAATAAATTCCATCCAAAACCAACTTTTACTTTTGCTTTTCCTGAAATTGATTTTGTTTCAGAAACTTGTACCGTAAAGCCTGCTTGTTTTAATATGTTTACATTTAAATTATATAAGTCCATTTTATTGTCACAATGAACGACAATATACTCTTCAGGATTTAGATTTTTCTTTCTTAAACAAGTTTTTCCTTGTTTCGAGCTTCCAAAAATTACTACGTGATGCTTTCGATCCAATGCATCTTTAAAAATTGCATCTGCATCTCTTTCAATATAGTTAAGTGGCAAATCTCTTTGTATTCCAAAGACATCTTTTGTATTATTAAATTCCATTTAATTTGCTGTTTTTAAAATTACGGTTAACTAGCTTGTAGGTCTTGCAAAATCAGACTTATCACCCCCAAATTGCGTGGATTTGTCTTATAGCAAGCCATCTGCTTTTTTATTCCACCTACTCTTTGTTACAGTTTTCGGTTGCCCTGTTTTTGCGAGGTACGCTGCAATCTGTTGGGGTTCCAAACCCCAAATTTGGGGTTCCTAACCCCACCGTTGGGGTCTTGAACTCCTCTGTTGTGGTTCGCAAATGGTATTTTGCGGTCCTAGACTGATAATTTGCGGTTCTTTAGGCCATTTTTGGGGTGCTACACCCCAATTTCTAGGTTTAGAACCCCAATTTTGAGGTGTAGCACCCCAAATTTTGGGTCTCCAACCCCAAATTATCATTCCATAACCTCATCCGTGGGGTTCGTAACCCCAGCCGCGGGGTTATTTACTCCGTTGGAGGGGTTGTTGAAGCAGTTGCTCTAGTAAAAAACTGCTTCATCTCATTCACTTTGATTTCATAACCGGGCGATGCAGTACCTGACATAAAGTTGGCATAGGCATAATCTGCCAATGCGGCTTGGTAATTGTCATAATCATGCAATATTTTGGCATTATTCAAGCGAACAATCAAACTTTCTAATCGGGCAATCATGCCTTCCAGGTTGTTGCGGCTGGTGAAATCTTTGGTGTACTCTGCCCAGTCCACATGCGGTGTTTGTAGTGCGGGCTGGGTGTTGTGGTAATCCATGGTTTTGTTTACCATTAGTTTGTTTTGCTCATTAATGCTCCCGTATCGCTGGCGCTCTTCTGCCGATAGGTTTACGTTTACTACCGCTAACTCGGTTTCTAGTGCCGTAAGGGCTGCTGTGGCTGCTGTTACCTGTGCCGCTGTTAAATGGGTGTTGTTTAAATTTGTAATTGCCATGGTGATTTGGTTTTAAAGGATTATATAAAGGTTCAGAGGTTCAAAGGTTTTTATTTAGGTTTGAAGGTTCAGAGGTTCAAAGGTTCTTATTTAGGTTCAGAGGTTCAAAGGTTTTAAGGTTCAGAGGTTTTAAGGTTTGGAGGGTTATAGTACGATGGGTTCCAAAGCAAAATGCCTCTGAAACATCAGAATAAAATTTTGAAAAATAGGTTGGAATTAAAACCGATAACGGGTAGTAGTTTGTTGGCATATATTCAATTGGGTTGGTTTGTTTTTGTAAAAATAATAAAAAAAGTAAACCACCACACAAAAACAAAAAATATTTTTTCGGGGAACAATCGGGCTCGAAATAGCCACTTGATTGCGTTTCGGGAAAGACACGCCATTGGGCGTGGTTTATTTTTGGTTATAATAGTTTTTCATAACCCAAAAGGCTTTTTTCTTTTGTCCGTCGTTTGAAATTAATCCTTTTCGATTATAGCCGTCTTGAATTTCTGGCAATACCCGTCTTGGCGAACGAAAATCAACTAAAATCCATGGCGAAAGCCCCGCGAGATTAGGCATTTTGTCAATCATTTTTAAATTTTGAACGTACAAATATTCTTGAAATTCTTCATTCCACCGGTCTTTTTTATCTCCATGAAGCCCTTGTTTGGCATCGCCTCCTAACTCCGAAACAATCAAAGGCTTGTTGTATTTGCTTGTCCATTTCATGGTTTCCGCGTCTTCTAAATTACCGCCATACCAACCCAAATATTGATTAAACGAAATCAAATCCATATATTCTCCAAGCGGGTCGTCAATGGTGTTTACGCCGTTTTTGTTTTCGGATAATAACGCGGCGCTTATTAGTCTATTTGGATCGGCTTTACGAGTTTCGGCAGCTAAATCAGCAATAAATTTTGTTCGGTCTTCCGAAATGGGCGTTTCATTGGCCATGGACCAAATAATAACGGAAGCGCGATTTTTATCTCTAAAAATCATCTCTTGCAATTGATTTTCTGCGTTTTGATAAGTAGCCCTGTTTTTAAAATCAATGGTCCAATACACCGGTATTTCTTCCCAAACCAAAACGCCCATTTCGTCAGCCAATCGAACCATGTTTTCGTTATGCGGATAGTGGGCTAAGCGGATATAATTACACCCCATTTCT
>CANNIS010000106.1 GCA_947505035.1 Sphingobacteriales bacterium | reverse complement strand
GATTATATTTATATCAATCATTTAAAAAATGCGGGTTGGTACGATAAAATTTGGCAAGCAGGTGCAATTTTTTTACCGGTTCAATCGGTTGGTGTAATGGGCGATGAAAGAACTTACGAACACGTAGTTGCCTTAAGAGCCGTGGAGTCTGTTGATGGAATGACGGCAGATTGGTCGCCTATCCCTTATGATTTATTAGCAAAAATTTCGAACGATATCATCAATCAAGTAAAAGGCGTAAATCGTGTGGTTTATGATATTAGCACTAAACCCCCTGCAACCATTGAATGGGAATAAACACATATTTGTAGTCATTTTATGGCTATGTTTTTTTTCTGCTGCTCAAGCGCAGTCGGAGCAAAACAACTATGAAAAAAATAAAGCAAACATTGCTTTGTTATTACCCTTTCAATTTCAACAAATAGATCCTGTTGCAAACTTACAACAGAAAGATTTTGACAATGCTAATTTTGCAATTGATTATTACCGTGGATTTAAATTAGGGCTAGATTCCTTAGCTAGCTTGGGTTATAGAACAAACCTGAATTTATTTGATACAGAAAACGATTCATTGGCTATTGAAAATATTTGTAAAACCAATGCCTTGCAAAATGCAGATTTTATTTTCGGTCCATTTTACCCCAAAGAATTAGCGGTTATAAATGCTTTTTCGAAAAAGAATAATAAAAAAATAATTTCTCCAATTTCTCCGCTACCCGTTGATGTTTTAAAAAACAAAAACATCATCATGTTAAATAATACTTTAGAATCTCATGCGATGCAAATGGCGGCATTTGCGGTAAATTATTTGCAGTTAAAAAAATATTTAGTAGTTAGGAATGGATTATTTGCAGAATCGAGGTATTCAATGACTTTCTCAACTGCAATAGATTCTATAGCTAAGGGCATTACCAAAAAAGAAATAATTGTTTCGAAAGTGGGTTTAAAAACCATTGAAGCGAATCTGTCTAAATACGAAGAAAATTATATTTTAGTGCCCAATGCCGATCAAGCATTTGCGATAACCTTATTCAAACAGCTCGAAGAGTATAAGAATAATTACGCCATTACTTTGTTGGTACACCCCAAATGGATTGATTTTCAAACCATAGAACCTGCATTGCTGCAAAAGTATAAGGTAATTTTAACGACTGCTTATTTTGTAGACTATAACCTTCCTGCAGTGAATATTTTTGTGAATAAATTTAGAGATGCCTTTTTTACAGAACCACAAGAGATGGCATTTAAAGGCTTCGATCAAGCCATGTACTTACTGCCAATGATGCAAAAAATAAAAGAAAATATTGCATTGTCAGCTTATCAAGGATTGGCAAGTAAATTTAATTTACAAGATCAAAATGGATTAGGTTTAAAAAATACGGCCATTCATATTTTGCAATACTGCGAAAATGATTTATACCCCATCAAATGATAGTTGAAAACAGACTGCGAATTTTTAATGCTTTTTTAACTGAATTTCCGAAAGATCGACCTGTTACCAAATATTTGCCCGAATATTTCAAACGTAACAAGCAAATGGGCTCGCGAGATCGTAAAAATTTATCTAAAGCAATATATTCTTATTTTAGATTAGGTAATTGCTTAGCGGGCCTTAAATCAGATGAAAGGCTTTTTGTGGCTTTATTTTTAACTTCCAATTCACCAGACGACATGCTGGCTTATTTTAAGCCAGCCTATCAAGAAAGAATTACAGATGGCCTTGCCGAAAAAGCTACTTTCTTAACTTCGATATTTCCCGAATTTAATTTAAATGACATCTTTCCTTTTGCCGCTCATCTTTCCACTTCGATAGATCAATCACTTTTTATCAGTTCGCAATTAATTCAACCCGATTTATTTATTAGAGTCATTAAAGGAGCAGAGCAAAAATTAGCCGCTTATTTAAACGAAGCACAAATACCTTTTCAAAAAAAGGAATCGTGTTATCGATTGCCCAATGCTGCAAAATTATTGAATACCGAATATTTGTTTGAAGTACAAGATCAATCATCGCAATACACTGCCAATTATTTTCAACCAAAGCCAAAGCAAATGTGGTGGGATTGTTGCGCCGCAAGTGGCGGCAAAAGCTTATTATTACATGCTTTAGAACCTAGTGTACATATTTTAGCTTCCGATAATAGAGCATCTAGCTTACTGAATCTCGAAGCGAGGTTTAAGCAAGCAGGCATTACGCAATTTAGACGAAGAGATATTGACTTATTAGCAGAAATTAATTCGATTGAAAAAGATAGTATGGATGGCATTATTTTAGATGCGCCATGTTCGGGTTCGGGTACTTGGTCTAGAACGCCAGAAATGTTGAGTCAATTTAAAGAATCGCAATTAGAGAAATTTATTTATTTGCAAAGAACCATCGCCGAAAATGCAGTTCAATTTTTGAAACCTGGTTGCCCATTGGTTTATATTACTTGCTCTGTTTTTAAAGAAGAAAACGAAGAGGCAGTTGCGTATTTCTTAGCAAATTTACCGCTAAAATTAGAAAAGATGGAATTGATTAAAGGGTACGAAAGCAAAGCAGATACTATGTTTGTGGCCCGCTTCTTAAAGCATTAAGCCATATTGTGGTAAACTTCGTTTACATCATCATCCTCGTCCATTTTATCAATTAATTTATCGATTTCTGTACGCTGTTCTTCTGTTACGGCAACGGTACTTAAGGGGAATCTTTGTAATTCCGAACTAATAATATTGATTCCTTTTTCTTCTAAAACTTTTTGCATAGCTCCAAATTCTTCGAAAGCGGTATAGATGACAATTTCGTTTTCATCTAATTCAATTTCTTCGGCACCGTAATCTATAAATTCTAATTCCATTTCATCGGGATCTAAACCTTCGGCGCTAATTCTAAAAACTGCTTTACGTTCAAAAACAAAATTTAAAGAACCAGAAGTACCCAAGCTGCCATTAAATTTCGTGAAATAACTTCTTACATTGGCAACAGTTCTATTTATGTTATCGGTAGAGGTTTCTACTAAGATGGCTACACCATGGGGCGCATAGCCTTCGTATACAATTTCTTCGTAATCTTTTTCGTCTTTAGAAGAGGCGCGTTTTATAGCAGATTCTATTCGGTCTTTCGGCATATTTGCGCCTTTACCATTTTGAATAACTACACGAAGGCGAGCATTGGTTTCGGGGTTTGGGCCACCAGCCTTCACAGCCATTACAATGTCTTTGCCAATACGGGTAAATGTTTTAGCCATTTTACCCCAACGTTTCATTTTGCGTTCTTTACGAAATTCGAATGCTCTTCCCATACTATTTTTAATGATGTACGAAGGTATAGAAAATTTAAAATTTCTACAATAAATTAACCTTCCTTATAAATACTATTATAAACCTGTATTGTGTCTGAAAAGCTTAATGGCTATGGCTAACAAGATGATACCAAATGCTTTTCTTAGAATATTTAATCCTGTTTTGCCAAGCAGATTTTCGAGTCTTAAGGTATTTTTTAATACGGCATAAACAAAAATCATATTAATAATAATTCCAAAAATAATATTTTGTGTTTCGTATTCACTTTTTAAGGACAATAGGGTGGTCATAGTGCCCGCGCCTGCAATTATTGGAAAGGCTAAAGGAACAATCGAAACAGAATCTGGAATTTCATCTTTGAAAAAATTTGCGCCCAATACCATTTCTAGCGCAATGATAAAAATAACCAAAGAGCCAGCAATGGCAAATGATTTAACATCTAAGCCAATAACGGCCAGTAATTGCTCTCCTAAGAATAAAAAGATAATCATTAAAATTAATGCAACCATCGATGCTTTTTCGGATTGAATATGACCAGCTTTTTTGCGCAGTTGAATGATAATGGGGATGGCACCAACAATATCAATAATGGCAAATAAAATCATGGTAACAGAAATGATTTCTTTGAAGTTGAAATAATGCAAGATGGTGTTTTTCATAATGTTTAATTAAAAAAAGAGCCAGTATTCAAAAATAAAAATACTGGCTCTTTGTAATATTAATTTCGTGTTATTTATTTCTCTGAATTACGAATTTTACTATGATTCTTACTGTAGGCATAGTAAATGATAATTCCTAAAATCATCCACAGTGCTGCTACTTTTAAGGTGGTATAATCTAATGCAACAATCATTCCACCGCATATGATGATACCTAAAATTGGCACTAATGGCACTAATGGTGTTTTAAATGGTCGTTCTAAATCAGGGCTCTTTACTCTTAAAATCCAGATACCTGCACTTACCAATACAAATGCCAATAATGTTCCAAAAGAAGTTAAATCACCGGCAACACTACCTGGTACAAATGCTGCAAATAAGCCTACTAAAATAAATAAGATCATATTGCTTTTGTGTGGTGTGCTATATTTTGGATGTAATTCTGAAAATACTTTTGGTAATAAACCATCTTTAGACATGG
>CANNIS010000105.1 GCA_947505035.1 Sphingobacteriales bacterium | reverse complement strand
AATAAGCCCAGCAGCGGTACTCGAAATGAGGGTAGCGATACTTTGCAAGCTGGTAAAGGTGCCTATTGCAGTAGCCATTTGTGAGCGAGTAATTAAATTGCTAATCCATGCTTTTCCTATTCCTTCGGTAGCTGCAGAATAAAGGCCGTAAACAAAAAATAAGAAAATAAGTAGTTTGTTTCCTGTAAAAAATGCCATGCCAAAATAAGTGAAGGCAAAAATAAATAAGCCAAATAGAAATATTATTTTCAATCCAATTTTATCGGCAAGTATGCCAAGTGGAAAAGAAAAAAAGGCATAAATTAAATTATAAAACATAAATAGCCCTATTACATAACTATCATTTACTCCAAACTCTTTGGCTTTTAATAATAAAAATACATCGGAGCTGTTAATTAAACTGAAGGTAAGTAGGCCTATGACTAAATTTTTATAATTACGTGAACTGTTTTTCCAAAAATCAAAAAAGCCCGATAGCTTTATTTTTTGAGGATTATTGACAAAATGATTTTGCTTACTTTCTTTAATTAAACGGGAACTTAGAATAGCTAATAAGCCAGGAATAAAGGCAATTAAAAATAAGTTTTTATAATCGCCAGGATAATAGTTTAAATAGATTAAAGCGATGCCTGGTCCTAACACAGCGCCTAAGGTGTCTAAAGAGCGATGAAAGCCAAAAACTTTTGCTTTGTTAGCATCTGTCGATTCGTCGGAGATTAAGGCATCACGAGCCGCCGTTCTAATGCCTTTGCCTAATCTGTCGAAGCTGCGCATGAAAAAGACCCAAAAAGGATTAGCAAATAAAACCATTAAGGGCCTTGCTATGCCACTCATGGTATAACCAGCTTGTACGAATGGCACTCTTTTGCCAATGTTATCAGACCATTTTCCGAAATAGCCTTTACTTAGACCTGTTAATGCTTCGGCAAATCCTTCGAATACACCAATTAAAACAATAGAAAATCCAAGCGATTGTAAATACATTGGTAAAACTGGATAGAGCATTTCGCTCGCCATATCAGTAAATAAACTGATGAGCGAGAGTACCCATATAGTTTTAGTGATGTATTTCAATGTGGTCTTTAAAGGTTCGTTAAAATAAAATCAGTCATTAAATTATACAAATGCAAGCGAATATTGCCGCCAGCAATTGAATGGTTTTTGTTTGGATAAAAAGCAGATTCAAATTTTTTATTGGCTTTAATCATTGCGCTTACCATGTCTGCGGAGTTTTGAAAATGAACATTGTCATCTGCAGTACCATGAATGATTAAAAATTTACCTTTTATTTTATCAACGAAATTGATCGGTGAATTTTCTTCAAAGCCTGCATTGTTTTCTTTTGGCGTATGCAAATATCTTTCGGTATAAATAGAATCGTAATATTTCCAATTGGTTACGGGAGCAACTGCTATCGCCATTTTAAAAAAGTCTGCGCCTTTGGTTATGGCAAGCGCCGACATGTATGCGCCATAACTCCAGCCTTGAATGCCAATGCGGCTAGCATCTACATAGCTTTGTGCACCCAACCATTTAGCCGCATTTATTTGATCTGCTATTTCTAGTTTTCCTAATTGCAAGAAAGTACATTTTTTAAATGCGGCGCCTCTTGCGCCAGTGCCTCTGTTATCTACACAAACCACAATATATCCTTTAGCGGCAAGCATTTGATACCATAAATAGTTTGCAGATCCCCAAGCGTCTGTCACTTGTTGCGAGCCTGGTCCACCATACAAAAACATAAATACCGGATATTTTTTCTTTGCATCAAAATCTACAGGTTTAATCATCCAGGCATTGAGTAAAGTATTATTATCGGTAGGTATAGTAAGAAATTCTTTCTTGCTGAGCGCAAATTCATTTAATTTATTATTGAGTTTTTCGTTGCTTTCTAAAACCCTAATTTGCAAACCAGTTTGGTCGTGTAAGCTAATAAAATTAGGGGTGTTGGCATTTGAATAGAAATTAATATAATAGGCGCAATTGTTGCTAAAAGTGGCATTGTTTGTACCAACGCTTTTAGATAATTTCTTCATTCCTTTGCCATCAATTCCAATGGAATAAATTTCTCTTTGCATCGCATTCACTGCGGCAGCTTGAAAATAAAGGGTATTTTCTTTTTCATTCAATCCATAAAAGCTAGTTAGGTCCCAATTACCTTTAGTGATTTGATGTATAAGTTTTCCTTTTAAATCGTATAAATACAAATGATTAAAACCATCTTTTTCAGAACTGATAATAAATTGATTTGAATTTTTTAGAAAATACAAATTGTCATTTATATCAATATAGGTACTTGATTTTTCGTTTAAAATAACAGTTGATTTTCCGGTATTTGCATTGACTAACAGATAGTCTAAATTATCTTGGTGTCTGTTTAGTCTAAGCACGCATAAGGTATTTGGCTGATGGGTCCATTTAATTCTTGGAATATATTGTGTCGAATCATTGCCGATTGCTACTGGTATAGTTTGTTGATTTGGAAGGTCATAAATATGCAAGCTTATGATTGCGTTTTCTTCTCCTGCTTTTGGGTATTTATATTCATAATTAGTAGGATACAAATCTCCATATTGTGTCATGCTAATGCGTTTGACTTTGCTTTCGTTAAATTTATAGAAAGCAATTTTTTTACTATCTGGCGACCAAAAAAAGGCACGGGTAAAAGCAAATTCTTCTTCATTTACCCAATCGGTTCCGCCATTAATAATTTGTTCCCAAGCGCCATCGTCTGTGATTTTTGTTTCTGCTCTAGTGGCTATATTTCTAATGAAAAGGTTGTTTTCTCTAGCAAAAGCCACATTTAAACCATCAGGAGAAATAGTAGCAAATTGTTGTTTGCCATAATCGGAAAGGTTTTGCAGCGTTTTAGTGCTCCTGTCATAAATATAACAAAGTGATTTAGTAGAACGGCGATAGATTTTTTCGGTAGCGTTGGTAACGATGATATACTTTTCGTCTTCGCTGAAATAATAATCTTCTAATTTAATTTGTACTATTTCGTTGGGTAGTTTAATTTGTAAATCGTCTTCGCTAACAATGGTGTCAGTTACTTTTCCGGTAGCATAACTATAAGCTAAAATATAATTTTGTTTGGTTTTTGGATCAGTATAAAAGCTACTGTATCTTTTGCCGTCATTCATAGATTGTAGGCCATTGATGCTTTTTGCAGCAAAGTAATTTTTAGCCCAAATATCTTCGTTACTAAGTGTTTTTTTAGGTGTGTTTTCTTGTGCATGAAGCATAAAACTGCAACATAATGTTAGGCCTAACAAAGCAAATCTTTTCATTTTTATTTCTCTAAAGGGTTATTAAATTTGGCATCTTCCATAGACGCTTCGTTTCTTAAATCTATTTTCTCCATCAATATCCATTTGCCTCTTCTGTATTTTAACCCATCGTAAGAAAGATCGGGTCCGTATACTTCGAAGTTGCCTTCGCTACGCGCATTAGGCGCGGCTAAATGATCATATACAATCCATTTTTTATCGCTTAAATAACGAAGCATCATCACTGCTTGCGAAGTATATTCAAATACCATGCGGTGCTGCGTTTTGTCTTTTAATTTTATAATATCGGCTCCAAAAACGGGGCTGCCATTTTTTGCAAAACTCAATACATCTATTACTTTTTGTTGGCTATTTTGGTTATGTCCTTTCCATCCTAAAAGCACATATTTATTATTTTTACTAAACCATCTTTTAGGTACAATAATGGTATAATAATGTGCACCATACCAACTATCATTAGTTAAAGTAGTGTCTTGCGGATTTTGAATAAATGCCGAATTATCAAACAATGGGTAAAGCGATAATTTCTTTGGATCGTTTTTTTGAATGGCGCCATAATAACGATAATGGCCATCGTCTGTTCTTAAATGCCAGGTAAATATTCTGAATTGATTATCGGGTGATCTCATAATAGAGATAGACACCACAGAATCAAATGGAAAGGCAAAAGAGTTTGGGAGTTTTAAAGCAGATACTAAAGTTTTGATAAATGTGAAAGTGCAATTCCTTCTGATTAATTCATCTTGGTTATTTACAATTTTATAAGACAAACTTTTTAAAGAGTCTTGCAAGGTGTAAAATTGTGGATCAAATTTTTGTTTTTCTTGGGCTTCACTTTGTTGACAAATGAAGCACAAACAGATGGCTAGCAATAACTTTTTCATCGATTTTTAAATTTATTTAAATATAAAAAATAAAAAAAGGCATACCAAGCGATATGCCTTTTTTAACTATTTTAAATAGGTTAGCTTAAGCGTTCAATCACAATGGCTGAAGCACCGCCGCCGCCATTACAAATAGCTGCCACGCCAATTTTACCATTGTTTTGTTTTAATACAGAAAGTAAAGTGACAATAATTCTGCAACCCGAACTGCCCAGTGGATGCCCTAAAGCAACCGCACCGCCGTTTACATTTACTTT
>CANNIS010000104.1 GCA_947505035.1 Sphingobacteriales bacterium | reverse complement strand
CTAAAAGAAAAAATATTCCAGTGATTGCGCTCAGTCATCAGGCTTCTTTTTTGTCTGATAAAACACCAAGGCCAACACAAGCCGATAACTTTACCGAGTTTTTATTTCAACAATACGCACCCAGTAATTATCAAATTGCTTTTCATTTCGAGTCGTATGATAAATTTATCAATACACCCATTATTCGAAAAGAAATACGCATTTTAAAAACCAGTAACGACGGGCATTACACGGTTTATCTCCCCGCTTATCAGCACGAATTTTTAGTTAATTATTTGAGTAAATGGCCACAAATTAAATGGCAAGTTTTTGCTAAAAATTTAAAGCAAGCTTATCAAATTGAAAACATAAAAGTTTGCCCAGTGCAAAACGAAAGCTTTAATAATAGTTTAGCTTCTTGTGCGGGCTTGCTTACTGGCGGTGGATTCGAAGCACCTGCCGAAGCATTATTCTTAGGTAAAAAAGTTTTTTCCGTTCCAATGAAAGGGCAATACGAACAAATTTGTAATGCAGAGGCACTACATAAAATGGGTATACCCGTGGTGCATGAGCTCGATGATTCCGCAGAAATTATACTCGATAAGTGGCTTGAGGCTGCTCATGGGCCCAAAATTACTTTTCCCGACAATGTAGAGCAGGTAGTTGCCCAACTTCTTAACTTAATCTCAAAAACCGCTTTAGTTTAGTTAATTCTCTTATTTTTACCACATGAAGCGAATATTTTTGCTTTTCGTGGTTTTAATTATTTCAGGCCTGCTACACAACAGTATGGCGCAGCAATTAACTTTTGCCAATACCGATAAATCTTTCAAGCGCATGTATTCGAAAGTTATTGGGCAAAATGAGCAAGGTTATTTTATCCTTAAAAGCAATTATCCTTTTAACAATAAACAAAATCAATTGCGTTTGCGCGATAATAATATTGCCATTAGTTTATTGAATAAAAATCTTTCGCTTGTTTGGAATTTAAATGTGCAATTGCCCGACCCAAGTGCCGATATACAAGACATTCAGTTTTTATCGGATAGTTTGTTTTTATTTTATACCAGCATCAATAAAGTAAATAGTACCAGCGATTTATACGCGATTAAATTAGATATTAAAAAAGGGGAGTTGAATGCAGCGCCTACTAAATTAGTTTCAATTGCCTTCGATAGAAAATCAAATCGTGGGGTATATTATATTCAGCAAAGTAAAAATGGCAAACTGTTTTCGACCATGTACAAACAACCCGCTGGCGAAAACGATAAAATGGCTATTGATGTACATGTGTTTCAATCAGACTTAAATTTGGTTTGGCATCAAAATTATCCAACCGAATTTTTTGATGGGGTATTGCTCCTCAATGACTTTAAATTAGGCAATGACAGCGCTTTGTATTTTTTAACATCTTTAGATTTAGCAAAGAAAACCTTGCGCAATCGTAATTTTAATTTAAGCATTGCTAGCCCACAATCAGCTACTTTATTAAATATTCCAATCAATCAAGACAAATTATTCTTGAACGATTTGCACATGGAAATTGATGAATTAAATGGCAAATTGGTATTCGCTGGTTTTTATTCCGAAATGAATAGCACTTCTTCGGCTGGTATTTTTACGGCTACTTTTTTAGTCGATAGTCAAAAGTTGAGTAAAAATACCGAAAGCTTTAAAGCTAAATTTTTAAATGAATTTGTAGCCGAACGAACGGTTAATCGTGGCACCGAACTGATTAATTATTTTATTGATCGTTTGGTTTTGCGTTCGGATGGCGGCGTCATATTAGTAGCCGAATCTAATTATGTAACCGAGTCGACTAATTACAATTCGTATTATCAAATGTATACCACTAGTTATACTTACCATTACGATAATGTATTGTTGTTTTCTATACAACCAAACGGAAAAATAGACTGGGAACAAATCATCAGAAAAAATCAAGTATCAGATGACGATGCTGCTTTTTATTCTTCTTATACCATGGCTGTAGATGCCGATCGTATTTATTTTGTGTACAATAAATCTATTAAAAAAGCTTCGGAGCTTGCGGCCTTTTCGGTTAGTAACAAAGGGCTTTCAGACGAAAAAATCATTGCTAAAGAGAATGAAAATATATTATTGATGCCTGCCGGTGCAAAGCAAATTGCAGCAGATCAACTATTGGTACCTTGTTTGGTAAAAAGTAAATTAAACTTAGTTCGCGTTAGCTTTTAATATGATTAAATTATTAAAAAATATATCACCCGCTTCCATACTTATTTTATTTATAGTGATGGTGCTATTGCGTGTGCCTTATTTTTTGTTTGGTAATCCAATGCCGCCAGTTTATTATAACGACCCCATTTCAAAATTACTTTTCAATCACTTACACTTTATAACTAATCATATTTTATTGAATGGTTTAATAACCGCCATATTGCATTTAATCATTGCCTTGTGGATCAATAAAGTGGCCATCGATTTTAATTTATTATTTAGAAAAAGTTATTTACCCGCTTTCTTCTTTGTGATTATTAGTAGTTTGTATGTCGAGTTTTTTACGCTCGATGCAGTAACATTTACACTAGTTTTTCAGCTACTGGTTTTGCAGCGTTTATTTACTTTGTATAAGACCAATAATGCCTTATCTATTGCCTTTGATAGCGGCATCTATATTGCTATTGCTTCTTTAATTTACTTGTCAATTTTACCTTGGATATTTATTGTGTTTATTGCCTTACTCACTTTTAGAAAGTTTGATAGCCGAGATTATTTAAGCGCCATCGTAGGTTTGATCATTCCTTTTTCGATGTTGGCTTTTTATTATTATTGGAATAATAATATGCCGGGCTTTTATGAATTCTTTAAACCCATTCAAACAAATGGCATTAAACTTACTATGTTTACTAATCGTGCCGATTATTTACCTTTAATACCTTTAGTGCTTACTATATTATTGGCAGGTCATCGCCTGGTCGAAAACTTTTATAAAAATATAGTACATGTGCGTAAATGTTTTCAAGTGTTGGCGGCTAATATACTCGTGGTGCTATTCTCCTTTTATATTCGTCCGAGTTTTGGCATCCATCATTTTTTATTGTTAGCCATGCCTTTATCTATTTTACTTTCCTATTATTTTTTGATAACCACCAATAAGCGCATTGCCGAGACTTTAATTTGGTTATTTTTTGCTACCAGCATTGTTTTTCAATTGCTTCGATAGCAAAATTCCTTATCTTTGGGAAAAATTATTCAAATGAAATACGGTGTAGTAGTATTCCCAGGCTCTAATTGCGATCAAGACATGATTTATGTTTTAGAGCATATCTTAGGGCAACAAGTTGTTAAATTATGGCATAAAGACACCAATTTGCAAGGTTGCGATTTCATCGTATTGCCAGGCGGTTTTAGTTTTGGCGATTATTTACGCTCGGGCGCCATTGCTCGCTTTTCACCTATCATGACATCGGTGATTGAATTTGCTAACAAAGGCGGCTATTTATTAGGCGTTTGTAATGGTTTTCAAATATTAACCGAAGCAGGTTTGGTACCGGGAGCTTTATTACACAATACCTCTCGAAAATTCATTTGCAAAAATGTACACATCAAAGCGGCTACACAAAATAGTTTAATTACCAATAGCATCGATTTAACCCGCGCATTAAAAATTCCAATTGCGCATGGCGAAGGAAATTATTTTACCGATGCAGATACCTTAAAATTATTGCAAGATAACGATCAAATATTATTCCATTACTGCGACGAAAACGGCAACATTACGCCAGAATCTAATGCAAATGGATCTTTGCAAAATATTGCGGGTGTATGTAATGCTGGCCGAAATGTATTTGGCATGATGCCACATCCAGAACGCGCTGCAGACCTAGAACTCAACAATACCGATGGTTTGCAAATATTCGAATCTATTTTGACTTTAATGCATTCTTAAATGTTTAGCCTCGTCATTGATCAAGGCAATACACTTGCAAAAGTTTATCTTTTTGATCAGGATGAATGTGTCGAACAATTTTCTTCCGAAAACTTAACGCTTCGCGAATTAGGATTATTCTTAGTGCATAAACAATTTGATGCCGCAATTATTGCAGGTGTGAAATCGCTCGACGAAGAAGTTATTCATTTTATTAGCAATATGTGTCGCACTATTATTTTAAATGCCGATACCGCATTGCCAATTCAAAATGCTTACCAAAGCCCAGCTACTTTAGGCTCCGATCGTATCGCAGGTGCTTGCGCTGCTGCTAAATTATTTCCGCAAAAAAATTGTTTAATTATTGATGCTGGCACTTGTGTTACCTACGATTTTATCGACGCGGAGCAAAATTATTTGGGCGGCGCCATTAGCCCAGGCTTGCAAATGCGCGCCAAAGCCATGCATACTTTTACCGCGCAACTTCCGTTAATTCATTTTGAAAAATTCGAAAGCAATTTTATAGGTCAAAATACCAACGAATCGCTGAGTAATGGCGT
>CANNIS010000103.1 GCA_947505035.1 Sphingobacteriales bacterium | reverse complement strand
CCTGCCAATGCGCAAATGGGTAAAACAGGTATGCGTATTCGTACTAGAGCAGTTGCTGGAACGCTTACTGCAACTGATGCTTGTTCGCAATTTGGGTCTGGCGAAACAGAAGATTATGTAATTACTATTGACACTTTTGTAGTGCAAGGTTTACAAAATATATTAGCAGATAACTTTGTAAAAATTTATCCAAATCCAGCTGCAAACCAATTGAATGTAGTTCAATTGAAAAACAAATCTGGTAAAATAAATATTTATGATTTAAATGGCAGGTTATTGATTACTGAAAAATTAAGCGATGGTTTAAATATCATTTCTACAGAACAATTAAGTTCAGGAATTTATTTCTACCATTATATTGATGCAAATAACAATGGTTTATCAAATGGTAAAATTGCCATTGTAAAATAAATCTTCCTATTTAAAAATAAAAAGGGCTTCCGAAATTGGAAGCCCTTTTTTTGTGGCTTGATTTTATTATTTAAAAAGAACGCAGGGCTCTTCGAATTATTTACCAGTCAAAATCATTAAATATTAATTCGAAACTTTAAATCGATAAGACAAGCCTAAAGAAATATAATTTTTAGGTCCGTTGTCTGTTAACCTAAAGCCACCAGAAATATCGGCTATAAAATCATTGTTTATTAAATAAGTAAAGCCGCCGTCAAACCTGTGGTCGGCTTGCTGGTAAGCTGTTTTAAAGCCATAGAGCTCGGTGTACATGCCTAATTTTTCTGTTAAGCTAAAACCTGTAGTTAGCGTATAAATATAAGTTTGAGCAGCTTCTATCCCATTCCATTCGGCTCCTAAATTATAAGCTAAAACCATTTTGTCGGAAATGGTATGTTGCATAGTGAAACGAAAAGAAGGCGCAATGTATTTGGTTTGCAGTTTTTCGCTGCCCATAGTGGCCGTGGTAATATGCCCGATGAAAGAAGTTTTTGGAATTATCCCTTTTTCTTCGAACAAAGCTGTTTTAAAACCAAAAGTGATGGGTGCAAGACCTGTAAATTTATCCGAATTGCTTTTATCGGTAATCAGTTCGGTAATAAACCTGAGTTCGAATTTTTTATTGATACCATATTTCCATAAAACAGTGGGCGTGGTTAATACTTGCCTATTTGCATTGACATTTTCAATATTAAACCCGCTCTCCGCTTGAATATAATTTACTGGTGTAATAAATGGGCATTCTGTTTGATCGGGCCGGTCTAATTGAATAGAGGGAAGGCTTTGGGCAATTGCGTTAGCTTGCACTAAACAGTAAAATAAGACGAATACAAATAGCTTTTTAAACATCAATCGTATGGTTAATTAATTTTTAAATATAATTTTTTGTATTTTGTATTCAAACTATTTTGATTTTTTTTTGTTTAATTAATATGAAAAAGCCCATGTCTATTTTATTGCTAGTATTGTTATTGGTTATTGTTGGCGTATTGTTTGCATTTAAATCTAATAAGATAGAAATGCCCGCTTATAGCGTGATTAAAAAATATGGTGCCGTAGAAATTAGACAATATCCAAATATGGTTGTTGCGCAAACAATGCTATTGCAAAGCACACAAGAGCAAAAAATGAGTGCTGGTTTTCGGACCATAGCAGGATATATTTTTGGTGGCAATGAGCGCAACCAAAAAATTGCCATGACCGCGCCTGTCGTAATGAAAATGGGTGATAGCGCTAGTATGTATTTTATGATGCCTAAAGAATATACGAGTATGCAATTACCCAAACCCAATTCAAATAAAGTCGAAATTGTAAACGAACAAGCTAGGGTGCTCGCTGTTATTCGCTTTGGCGGATTTACTTCCGAAATGAAAATTGAAAAATATAAAAATAAATTAGCTGCTATTATTTCTGAAACTCATTTAAACACTACGGGGCCTTATATGTATATGGGTTACAATGCACCTTGGGATGTAATTAATCGCAGAAATGAAGTAGCCATTGAAGTAGTTAACATTAAAGAATAAGATATGAGTTGGATTAATAAAAATAATGCCTTACACAAAACCTACACCTTTGCAGCCTTTGAAACGGCTATGCATTTTATGCAAGAAGCCGCTAAAAGTATTGCTATTCAAAACCATCACCCCGAATGGACCAATGTCTATAATAAAGTTTCGATTAAATTAACTACACACGATGCGGGCAATACCATTACCGAAAAAGATGAAATGCTGGCGGTCATGTTTGATGAAGTGTATAATAATATAACGTAGATTTTATACTAATGCTGATAACACCTTCCTGTCGCATTAGTCGTCATTCTTTTACACCTATTACCCGCTTTAGTAATTCCACCACATTGTACAGATATAGTTGCTTTATTTTTTTCAGCTGAATTTTTATTGCTCTTCCAAGACCAACAATTAATACAAAGTTCCTTTTCAATTAAATCTTCTTTTTGATCTTTTAATAAATAAAAGAAGTCTATCCCTGTTACTTTTTCAACACTATCAATGGTAACAGCATAATTTTGCAATAAAGATTTAGAAGATTCGTTTGGAAGAATAAAACCAATACCTTTTATGTTTGGATTTTGATAATCTAAAATTACTTTGTAATAATAATTTGGAACAGCAATTTTATTATACCCAATTATTTGAAGTCCTTTAGATAATACAGGACCAGTAACTACATAAACTGATTTATTCTCAATTGCCCAAGTTCTCACTAACTCTTCTAATTTTTCCCAAATCCCTCTATTAAAACCTTGTTGCTGAGGGCTCATATTGCTGTAGTAAAAAGATTCGATCATTGTACTTGCCGACCAGCCCATATCTGCTGCTGGCGCTAAATGTCCCTTGTCATATCCCGAATCTTTGTAATCTTTATCAAATGCGTTTACAGATTTTACTTTGGGGTCGGAAATAAAATTATTGCTTCGCTCAAAAATTTTATTGGTCTCTTGTTTTGTTAATTCGTAGGCAACCCAATTGGCTTGTTTATATTTTTCGTTATACAATAAGGAGTATCCCGTATGTGAAATAATTTTTTCGGAATCTTTTGTTTTTGGAATCTCTAATTTTGGAATATATAATTCATTAATTCTTTCTGAATTTGAATTAAGTATAGTGCCTTCATCAGTTTTTAAAACTTGTTGACCAAAAACTAAAGATTGAAATGTAAAAAAGAAAAATAAAGTCAGTAAACCATTTTTCATTATGGGATGGGGGCTGAAGAGTTTCTGTTGAAGTTACGGCTTTCTGGAATTGCGACCAAGGGTTTTGATTAGTAGTATTATAAGGTTTATAAACAAGGGTTTTGGTTTTGGAGGTAAAATGTGGTCGAAAGCAAGGTCAACTGCAAGGTGCAATAAAAGTAAAAAGCCACACCTTTTATGGGCGTGGCTTTTTTGTTTTATTGAAATTTATTACCTAATATAATAATGCACTCCACCACCGAAAAATAAGCTACTTAAAGCTACACCATTAGTAACAGATAATTTTCCATATCCTAAATCTAAAGATAAACCTAGAACATTTGCGGTCACATATTCAAAACCTGCCCCAAAACTATACGACGAAAAACTATCTGAACTTTTTTGATTAACGCCAAAGCTGCTTAAGTCAGTTGAATAGGTTATAATACCTGCGCCTCCAAATAAATATGGGTCAATGGCTGTGGGTGTTTCGAGTTTTAATTTATGAATATATCTAAGTCCATAAAAATTAATTTTTGTAACTCCACTGCTAAATGGTGCGATAGTGGCTTGAATCGTAGCCTTATCCGAAATTGCATATTTCGCACTTAGACCCCAAGCTGGCAGTGATGCTTGAAATCCAAAACCTAATGTATTTTTCTTAGTTTCTACGGGTGTATTTTTCTTAACCTGAGCATTTGATTGAACAGAAATAAAAATTACCATACTAAATATTAACACGATTTTTTTCATGTTGGCTTGTTTTGTTAATTTACACTAAAAATAATAAGATTAATTAAATTTTGAATATCTCGTATTAAATCTTCACAATCCTCTGTGCAACTTCTCCAATCTTAATCACATAAATTCCTTTGTTCAATTCCGATAAATCTATCGTACCTTTTTCGTTGATAGTTTTTGTGATGACTAATTTTCCTTGTACATCAAAAATTTGAATGGTGTTGTTTTCGTTTTTATTTAGCCCTTCAATATTGATGATGTTGTTCGTTGGGTTAGGATAGATTTTGATATTGGAGTTTTTGATATCGTTGGTTCCTGTTATTCCACCTAGTTTTGCAATAAAAATATCCACACCGCCGGCATTTGTTAACGTGGTTGTTCCAAAGTTAATGTTAGGATTGCCGAAATAACCCGTTATAAATATATTACCACTTGCATTGGTGCAAACACCACTACTTAAATCAGAACCGGCCCCCCCTGCTGATTTTGCCCAAAGCACATTTCCGGAAGCATCATATTTCACAATAAAAATATCATTAGCTGCATTTACATTTGTTAACGTAGTTGTTCCAAAGGCAATGGTAGGACT
>CANNIS010000102.1 GCA_947505035.1 Sphingobacteriales bacterium | reverse complement strand
TAATGACTTTATTTTTTAAAGTAGTACTACTTGTAAATACATAGCAAGACAGCGGCTTTTCTCTTTTTTTAATTTCCGAAATGGCTTCGTCTAAATTTTCGTAAGTAATCACTGGCAAAATTGGACCAAAAATTTCTTCTTGCATTATTTTATCATCGAAGCTTACTTGTTGCATAATGGTAGGCTCAAACACCCGCGTTTGCTCATTAAAACCACCACCACAAAATACTTTTGCGGGGTCTAATAAATGAGCTAAACGCTGTACATTTTTGGTATTGATAATTTGTACATAGTTATCGTTTGCTACAGCAAAATGCTCTTGGGCAATTTCTGCTTTGGCTAAAGTCAAAAATTCTTGCTCCAAAGTTTTAGGCAATAAAATATAATCGGGTGCAATACAAGTTTGCCCTGCATTGATAAATTTAGCCCATATAATTCGTTTTACATGAAGTTTTAAATTGGCTGCATCGGTAATAATTGCAGGGCTTTTGCCGCCTAACTCGAGCGTTACCGGAGTTAAATATTTAGCTGCCGCTTGGTAAACAATTTTACCAACGGCTACACTTCCTGTAAAAAATATTTTATCGAAACGCTCTGCTAAAAGTGCATTAGTTTCGGGAATGCTCCCTTCTACTACTTTAAAAAATGCAGGATCAAAATTTTCGTTGATCATTTTAGCCATTACTTGGCTTGTTCGAATGGGTAATTCGCTGGGCTTTAATACAACCGTATTACCCGCCGCAATTGCTGCAATGGCTGGGCCAAAAGACAATTGATATGGGTAATTCCATGCGCCAATAATTAAACATACGCCTAATGGTTCGGGCACGATATAGCTTTTTGCAGGTAGGTTAACGAAATTGGTACTTACCCTTTTGCGGCTGGCCCAATTTTTTACCTTACGCACACTCTCGTCGATCTCGGCATATAAAATACTGAGCTCGTTGGTATAAGTATCGAATGCTGATTTTTGAAAATCGGCATAAATAGCTTCATTTAAAATTTGCTCGTTTGCTTGCAAAAGCTTACGCAGCTTGAGTAATTGCGTAATTCTAAAATCAATACTTTTAGTTTGATTCGAATTAAAAAAATCGCGTTGTGATTTTATGAGGGTTTTCATTGCTGAATATTATTTCTTAGGCTTAGGTTTATAAAGCGTTTCGTATTGATTCACCCAATCTTTTACGCTTATTTTTTTCATCAATTCGGCAATTAGTTTATACGGAATTTCGTCAAAATTTTTGAACCTTATACAGCTCTTACCCATATCCAGTTTTGCTTTACTGTGCTTTGGATACTCGCTTACAAACCAATCCAATAATTTAGGATCTGCGTAAATTCCCATATGATAAAAATTGATTGTGTTTTTTTGCGAAGCTAAACCTGCAAATGGAAGCGGTTCAATTGGTTTGCAATGGTATCCTGCAGGATATAGTTGATGTGGCACCACATAGCCTAAACCTCCATAGCTTATGCCTGCTTCAAAACCTTTGGGTAAACTTTTAACAATGGTTTCGTGCAATTTATTAAAAGCTACCAACCTATCTGGGGGTATATTATTTAAAATATCTTTTACGGTGTTTCCGTCTGCTTTCATAAAAATTATTAATTTTTATCCTTCTATCTGATTGCTTTCAAGGGATTCTTTTGCTAAAGCTTTTTCGAATTTATTATGAATGAATAGCATTAAAAGACCAAATAGGATAGCCGAAACAATCAATGCAGTATTAATAAGTCCGCTCACAGAAAACGAAATTCGAATTAAGATTGTTGAAATAATAAAGCCTGAATTTCGAATAACTTTGTGGAACTCGTCTGTATGAAAAAAAGAAAATAGCAATAAAATTACATCCGCAATGATCAGGATATTGAAGAACTGTTCGAAGAAAATATTATTGATATTCTTGAAAGAAATTGCATCGGTTTGAAGTGGATATAAAACACCAATAGTCCAGCTTAAGAAAGAATAAATGGCAATGATTAAAAGAACAGGAACTAAGGCAGTCGCAATCCATTTTTTTGCATTAATGAATTTAGAGATTTTAGCCGCATAACTTTTACTGTTTTCCCTAACTCTATATACTTTGGTTCGTTGCAAATGAAATAAATAAATTAAATAGAACAATAAAACAGAAGCTAATAAATCGTAGGTAAACTGTAAATCAGTGTTATTATTAAACCAATTAAACGAAAGCGATAAATCTGAAAGGTCTTTGAATAAGCGTCTAATAATAATCAGCGCAATAATTTCGTATTGCTTAGAGATATATGTAGAAGTTGATTTTGGGAGATAGTAAATTAAAAGATATACCTCATAAACCAATATAAAAGAAAAAGGAGTATAAATGGCCGCAATAGGATTTTTCAATAAATTAGATGGCTCTTGAATGCCAATAATATTAAAATGAATTAAGCCAATAATTACTAAGTGAATGATAAAACTCACCAAAGCAATCCATAAAATAACCTTTTCGCTCTTATCCTTGGTTTTTTCAGAAAGTAGCTTTTGATACAGTTTTTCTAAGTTTTTTGAGATATCCATAAATTATTTTTTGGTTAAATCATTAACAATCAACACCCCTATTTGTTTTACGAGCTTAACAAGCGCCTTTTCGACAAATGGTTTTTTTCATAATTTAAATTTAAATAAAAAAAATCAAATCTTGAATAGCTTGCGTTTAATCTTTTATTTAGCAATTATTTGTGCCTAAACCAGCAATCGTTTCGCTCGGTTTCATACATTTTAAAAACGGTGTTGACGGGCGCACCATGTATTAGTTGATGGTTAAATTGGGTGCGTACCAAATAATTAAAGGCCCCCATGTCGCCGGTATAAGCGGTTTTATTATCGCGATTGGCGTTTTGGTGAATGGCACAAAGTTTTTGCAAGAAATCAAATATTAATGCAGCCGAACCACCTATAATACCACAGTTTAATAAAGTCTGCGCTGCAAAAGTAATTTCATAGGCCGCATAATCAGAAATATTATTTCTTAAATTTTCTGAATGGGCTATCATCCATTCGTTGTGCAATAATTTAGGTTCGTCGCCACAAAAAAGCACAGCCGGGTTTGCGATAAAAAGTGGATCTGTAAACGGATTATTTAAAAGCACCACATCGCTCACATCTGTTATAAAAATTCCAGCAAGCGCTTGTAAATGTTGTTGTAAAAAATTTAGGTAAACAAAATATCTAAATACATTGGGATTGAACTGCGGGTCGTGTTCAATTTTAATAAAAGAAATTGAATTATTTTGTAATGCATTACAAGTTGCTTCGGATAAATTATTATGAAAAATAATGCCTTTTAAATTTGCTGCAGTAACAGAGGCTGCCCAATCTTGCACTAGTTCTTGTGTATCGTCGGATAGCGTGGTGTTGCGGTTTACATCATGCACCCCAGTAATAAAGCAGGCCATTACTAGATTGGTATTTGGCTGGAATGTTAGCGATTCAATTGCCATATTTAAGCAATCGTTAAATTCGCTTTTTTAATGGTTGCGCAAATACTATCTGGAATATTTCTGTGATAAACATAAGTACGCAAGTCAAGTTTTTTTACTCGAAATAGTTGCGTGGCTTGTTCGTAAAAATCGGAATCGGCTGCAAAGCCCGTTTTAAATGCAATGCTGGTAAATACTTTTTTTAGTCCAAATAATGTACCGAACATAATCACTTCGTCTAAATGAATGAGTTTTGTTTGATCGTTTTTATCGGGTACATAATAATCGTTGTCGGAATCTACAATTGTTTCTGTGGTAGAACAAATTAAGTCCGAGTCGTTTATTTCGCGCAAGCAAGTGCTTAAATGATTCGGTTTGTATTCGTCGTCGCTGTCTAAAATAGTAATGTATTCTCCTAAGCTGTATAAAACGCCGCGGTTAACAGAAGCAGATTGCCCGCGATTGCTATGACGTATATAAGTAATTTTGTCTTCGTATTGCTCTACATAATCCATTAACGATTCGCGGTTGTTTTCTTTACTCCCATCGTCAATAATTAGGAGCTCAAAATCTTGAAAATCTTGTTTAAGCACCGAATCAATGGCTCTTTTCGTGTATATTAAATTAGTGTTAAAAACAGTCATTAACACCGATACTTTCACTTTTTTAGACATTTTATTTTCGGGCAAAATATTTTTTTTACAAAGATAAAAATTTATTCTGTAATAGCTATTGGTCTAAAAAAATGAGTTTGAATGATGATTAGCAAAAATTGCTTCTCATCACTCAAACTCATTAAAGAATTTGGTAATTTATACTATTGTTTAACCACTTTGTAATTAACGCTGTTATCTGCAGTATTAATTTTGATAAAGTAAACACCAGCGTTTAATTCATCTAATGCTACTTTTACATTTCCTACAAAAGATTCTTGCTTAATTACTTTTCCGTTTACATCCATCAACATAAATACCGATGGGTTTGTAAGCGTAGTTTCTATGAAAACAGAACCATTAGTTGGATTTGGATATACTTTAATAGCAT
>CANNIS010000101.1 GCA_947505035.1 Sphingobacteriales bacterium | reverse complement strand
ACGCCATTACTCAGCGATTCGTTGGTATTTTGACCTATAAAATTGCTTTCGAATTTTTCAAAATGAATTAACGGAAGTTGCGCGGTAAAAGTATGCATGGCTTTGGCGCGCATTTGCAAGCCTGGGCTAATGGCGCCGCCCAAATAATTGTGTTCCGCGTCGATAAAATCGTAGGTGACACAAGTGCCTGCATCAATAATTAAACAATTTTTTAGTGAAAATAATTCGGCAGCTGCACAAGCATTGGCTATACGATCGGAACCTAAAGTAGCCGGGCTTTGGTAAGCATTATGAATAGGCAATGCGGTATCGGCATTTAAAATAATAGTGCGACACATATTGCTAATAAAATGAATAATTTCTTCGTCGAGCGATTTCACACCTGCAATAATTGCGGCATCAAATTGTTTATGCACTAAGAATAAACCTAATTCGCGAAGCGTTAAATTTTCGGAAGAGAATTGTTCGACACATTCATCCTGATCAAAAAGATAAACTTTTGCAAGTGTATTGCCTTGATCAACGATGAGGCTAAACATTTAGGAATGCATTAAAGTCAGAATTGATTCGAATATTTGCAAACCATCGGTATTGTTAAGTTCTAGGTCTGCGGCGCGTTCTGGATGTGGCATCATGCCAAAAACATTTCGGCCTGCATTACACACACCCGCAATATTTTGTAAAGAACCATTTGCATTAGACTCCGGCGTAATGTTGCCGTTTTCGTCGCAGTAATGGAATAATATCTGATCTTTATCTTGTAATAATTTTAAAGTATCGGCATCGGTAAAATAATTTCCTTCGCCATGCGCAATTGGAATTTTTAATGCACGCGTTAAATCGATACTATTGGTAATTAAACTATTTTGGGTAGCTGCTTTGATGTGTACATTTTTGCAAATGAATTTACGAGAGGTATTGTGTAATAAAGCTCCCGGTACCAAACCTGCTTCGGTTAATATTTGAAAACCATTACATACGCCTAATAAGTATCCACCTTTATTGGCAAATTCAATTACCGATGTCATGATGGGCGAAAAGCGAGCAATTGCACCTGAGCGTAAATAATCGCCAAAACTAAATCCGCCTGGCAATACGATGAAATCGCAACCTTGCAAATCGGTGTCTTTATGCCATAATTTAACAACTTGTTGCCCTAAGATATGCTCTAGAACATAAATCATGTCTTGATCGCAATTGGAGCCTGGGAATACTACTACGCCGTATTTCATTTGAATAATTTTTCCCAAAGATAAGGAATTTTGCTATCGAAGCAATTGAAAAACAATGCTGGTGGCAAAAAATAACCAAATTAAACCCTCGGCAATACGCCTATTGGTAGTTATCAAAAAATAATAGGAAAGTAAAATAGATAAGGGCATGGCTAACAATAAAAAATGATGGATGCCAAAACTCGGACGAATATAAAAAGAGAATAGCACCACGAGTATATTAGCCGCCAACACTTGAAAACATTTGCGCACGTGTACTATGTTTTTATAAAAGTTTTCGACTAGGCGATGGCCTGCTAATAATATGGTCAACACTAAGGGTATTAATGGTAAGTAATCGGCACGATTAGTAAACATTGTCAACTTGATGCCATTCGTTTGCATTGGTTCAAAGAATTCGTAAAAGCCCGGCATATTATTATTCCAGTAATAATAAAAAGCCAACATCGAAAAAGGAATCAACAAACCTACCATGGCACTTAAATAATCTCGGCTATCAAATTTTCGGAAAGTTAATAAGGCAATAAACACGATAAATATCCAAGGTAAAATAGACAAGTAAATTAAAGAGGCAATGGCAATATAGATACCACTATCAAAGGCAATAGACAAGGCATTATTGGTCTTATACAAAGTAAATAAACGCTGCAAAACCAGTAGCTGAAAAACTAGCGCAAAGGTTACCGCATCGAGTGTAAAAAACTCGACATACAAACTACTAATAATCACAAAGAAGAATGCGGGTAAATAACTTTTTCTAAATAATAAATTAAAATCGATGGCTACTTTATTAATCCACAAGGCAATTAACAAATGCAATATGGCAGTAATTAAACCATTCAATAAAATATGATTGGTAATAAAATGCAAGTGGTTAAAAAGTAATTTCGAAATGGGGTCGTTGTAATACACTGGCGGAAGCGGATTGCCAAACAAAAAATAAGGCACGCGCAACAGCACCATCACTATAAATAAAATAAGGATGGAAACGGGGGAAATGTTTTTTAATAATTTAATCATATTAAAAGCTAACGCGTACTAGATTTAATTTACTTTTTACCAAACAAGGCACCAATAGTTGATCTGCTGTAATTTGCTTTGCTCCGGCAGGCATCAATAATATATTTTCGTTTTCTTTTGCAATGATTTTTTCGTCGGAAAGCCCTTTGTTACTGACCGAAAAGGCGGCTAGCTCGGAAGCTTTTTTAATGGATTTATTGTACACAAAATAAATACGATCGGCATCTACCGCCATGGTATACGAAGAATAAAATGCAGCATCGTCATCGGATACTTGATTTTTTCTGATGATTTGTTCCCAATCTATTTTTCCGTTAGGATGAATAGAAAACAATAATACATTATCGTAATGGTAAGTATAACTAGTGGTATACATTTGATAATACGAATTGTAATTGGTCGACTCGGTTACATAATTTGATTCGGCCACTAAAATTATTCCACCATCGGAACGCAAAACCAAACGATCAATAAAATAATTAATGAGCTCGGTGCCGCGATTAACCGTTCGTTCGGCTACAAATTCATTTAAAAATTTAGCTTTAAAACTTTCGGTATTTTTAGTCCACTTTTGGCTATCGACCAAAAAATTAGCCGTAAAAATTCCGGCCGAGGAAGTGCTATTCATTTCGGAATAAAAACCAGCCAATACCACTTTGCCATTTAATTCATCTATCTCCATGTGCAAATCGTTCAAGAATAATTTGTCTTGATTGATTGGAATGTTTAGTAAAGAAGAAGATGTGGGGCTAGCAATGCTTAAATTAAAATTACGGTTGCGCAGGGTTTTCTTTGCTAAATCTAAAGAAGTTAAAAAATACAAAGCGCTGTCATTGCCTAGTTTAAAGTCGTTGAGCAATAATACACCATCAAAAAATTCGGTCGGGTAATTTTGATGCCAAACTAAATTTAAGTCTGATTGAAACACATGTACATCGATGGCCATTTTATCGTTTTCGCCTGCAGGCTGTTTGTACATGGTCGAAAACAGTTGGCCATTTTTACTTTGCTGAATATAATAGACCCCACGATTTGATTTTCTATCGAAGGCTATCGAAACTAATTTGGTAGGTGTCGAATTTAACTCCCCTCTTTTGATATCTAATTTAATAGCGTATAAATCGCTGGTATTATTTACTTTATTAATGCTGGTATAAAATAAAAATAAACTATCCGACAAAAACTGAATGTCTTGTATATCTGCCGTTGGATCGGGCAATTGCACATTTAAATTCCAAACCAAGGAAAGATTTTTATTCAATAAACTAATAGCAATATTATTATCGCGCAAACGCAATTGATTTTGTTTATTGTTAAAAGGATAATTGCTTTTAAGGATAAAATAGCCTTGCTCATTTTGCCCAATAACTTTCGAATACATACGCTTGAAAGATTTATCGGTATTGGCAAAAGTTAACTGCTGCGCCATACTATTGTGTAGCAGGCCTGAAATAATTAAAACCACGAAAAGCAAAAATATTCGCTTCATATGGTAAAAATAAGAGAATAAACTAAACTAAAGCGGTTTTTGAGATTAAGTTAAGAAGTTGGGCAACCACCTGCTCTACGTTGTCTGGAAAAGTAATTTTAGGCCCATGAGGCGCTTCAAGCCATTTATCGAGTGTAATTTCTGCGGCTTCGTCGAGCTCATGCACAACGGGTATACCCATTTTATGTAGGGCCTCGGCATTGCAAACTTGTTCGTATTGTCCTTTCATCGGCACCGAAAAAACTTTTTTTCCTAAAAATAAAGCTTCGGCTGGTGCTTCGAAACCACCGCCAGTAAGCAAGCCTGCACAAGATGCTAAACTATTATTGAAGCTTTCGTTTTGCACTGGGCAAACTTTTATGTTTTCAATTTGATAAGCTTGCTTTAAATTTTTAGCAAAAACTTGCCATTTAATTTGCGGCCATTTACTCAAATAATTAACTAAAAACTCGTGCTGATAAGCAGGCAGGTAAACCGTGTAATGCCCGTCATTAGTGGTTTTTAAACTGCGTATTTCTTTTCGAATAATGGGCGTATGTATAAAACTATCATACGATTCAAAATGAAAAGCAATTTGATAATTACTGGGTGCGTATTGTTGAAATAAAAACTCGGTAAAGTTATCGGCTTGTGTTGGCCTTGGTGTTTTATCAGACAAAAAAGAAGCCTGATGACTGAGCGCAATCACTGGAATGTTTTTTCTTTTAGCAGCCCATGCACTTAAAGGCTCAAAATCGTTGATCACTAATCGTATT
>CANNIS010000100.1 GCA_947505035.1 Sphingobacteriales bacterium | reverse complement strand
TAGCCCCTACAAGCGCATACTCTTTGCCTGTGGTATCAACATAACCCCAAATATTTGAAAGCAATGCATATGGAATGTTTGAACGATATTGAATGTTGGTATTTTGTGCAGCAGCTTGTTTTGTCAAACATACTGTAATAAATAAAAATAAAACCGAAGCTTTAAACTTTGTAGCGATAAAATTCATAGTTATTTTTTAAAGATTTTTTGTTGAAATGTTTGGTTTGATTGATTGCTGTATTTGATCACATACATGCCAGCTGCTAAATTTGATAAATCTAATTGTTGAACTGCTGCTCCATTACTTTGGGTTTGAAAAACTTGACATCCGGAAATATCTGTAATGATAATATTTCCAAGATCAAGTCCATTAGATTGTATATTGATACTCGCATCGAAGGTAGTTGGATAAACTTTCCATTGGCTATTATTGTTGAAATCATTGACTCCGGTGCCATCAGGATACAAATTAATTGTTTGGTTATTTACCACACCTGCTGTAAAATTAAATATAAATGAAGCGGTACGATAGCCTGCCTTATCAACTCTTACTGTTACGTTTCCAGTATCTACGGTACCTGTTTTATATGTCCCATCTAATCCCGAAAATTTTATTTTTGAATTGGAAATAATTTCAATACTTGCATTGGGTATAGCCAAACCAGTGGTAGCATCTAGGATTGTTCCTTCTAAATAAGCAGCTCTTTTATAAGTTGGTTTTACTACAAATAAACCCAAAGTCATGTCTGATAAAATTAAATTACCAGAAGGTAAAAAACCATAAACGCCCCAAGTACCATCATAGCTTGAGCCAGAAAGGTTATTGGTGTCGTAATTACCAACTTCTACTAAGTTAGCTGGACGCGCAGCATCTACAATGGTTACCCCTTCGTTATAATAAGAAGTGAGTACAAAATCAGAATTAAAACCAGTAACTGCTGCATTATTTAACACATAGGTATTATGAGGTATCGCACCATTTGAAAATGTTCTCTTATAACTATCTAAAAATTTAATATTCAAATTATCTGAAATATCGTAAGCCGCAACAGTGGCGTCGGTTATTTCATCGGTGATATATAATATATTCCCATTACTAGAAAGCCAAGTGTTGTGGGTAAATTGAAAAGGCGTTTGTTGTGTATTTATAACAACTGGCGACATTTTATTTGTCACATCTATTATACTAAATTGACCAGAAAAAATTTCTCCTGAATATAACTTGTTGTTTTTTACAATACCATCGTGAATATAGCGTGTGTTATAAGCACCTGCATAAGTTGGATTCCAAGGGTCTGTTAAATCTAAAATTAAAGCACCACCATTTGATAAATTATTGTTTGCACCATATAAATACAAAAAGCCTGCATCAATATGTAGTGCATGAACATTAGAAATTACACCCCCTAAGGTAAACTGTTTAGTAGGTATACTATCTGGCAAATAACTGAGGTTTGCTATGGTTATACCAAATGTATTATCCGATGCCTCGGTGGTAATGTATGCGTAGTTTCCCCAAGTTCTAATTTCTCTCCATATACTATTTGGGCCGGGTATAGTAAATTTTAAAACCGGATTAGTTGCTGTGGTAATATCTACAATTGCACAAGCCGCGTCATTTCCGGGTCCACCCGTTAATCCAACTAAAGCATATTCGTTAGTCCCTTTTACAAAACCCCAAATATTTGCAGTTCCACTATTGGTAAACGGTAAAAAACTTTTTAAAATGATGTTATTATTTTGCGCAAATCCAACTGGCAACTGAAAGGCCAATAATAAAAATGCAATAGCTAATATTTTCTTCATGGGTTAAAATAAGCAAAATTTAAAGGATTGAAGATAGCAAAAAACAGCAAAAACAGGGTAAAAAATGCGATTTATTCGACGAACAGGCGAACTTCCAATTGATCTTGACATTTTTCCCATAATTGAGTGATGGATTGCTTCAAAATTGGATGTTCGAAATGGGGAATGAGGTCTAATAAAGGTTTCAAAACGAATGCCCTTTTTTGCATTTCGGGATGTGGAATTTGAATAAAGTCGCTGGTATGAATAGCGCTTTCATAAAAAATAATATCTAAATCGATGATGCGTGGCTCCCACTTTTGCAGGCGAACCCGGCCCATTTGCGATTCAATAGCTAATAAAACATGCATTAAATTTTCGGCAGTTTGATGGGTTTGAATTTCGATGGCTTGGTTTAAAAAATCTGCCTGATCGGTATTACCCCAAGCCGCTGTTTGATAGATGTTGGATTGTTGCAAAATTGTTGAAAATGAAGCTATGGAGGCAATTGCTTGTTTTAAATTTGCTAATCGGTCGCCTAAATTAGAACCTAATAAAATGATTATATTCATGCTTTAATTTCTACTCTAAATAATTAGTATAATTGCAAATATTACAATAAAATGAAACAATTTTTTAAAATGGTCTTTGCCTCTATGTTAGGCGCCATACTTTCGGCTTTTGCTTTACTATTTATTGGTATTTTAATTATTGTTGGATTAGTTGCTAATGCAAGCAAAGATACAACAACCAATATTAAAGAACAGAGCATTTTACACCTCGTTTTAAATAATGATATTGTAGAACGCAGTTCTGATAATCCTTTCAAAAATTTCGATATCATGAATTTGGATCAGGATAAACAACCTGGTTTAACAGAAATGGTAGCACTGATTCGTACTGCTGCAACAGATGAAAATATAAAAGCAATTTATTTAGATATTGATGAAATTTCGGGTGGACTGGCCAGTATAGAAGAAATCAGAAATGCATTAATTGATTTTAAAAAATCTGAAAAAACGATTTATAGTTATAGCGAAGTCTATACTCAAAAGGCTTATTATTTAGCCAGTGTAGCCGATAAAATATACCTCAACCCTGCTGGGTTATTAGAGTTCAAAGGCTTTAGTAGTAAAGTAATGTTTTTCAAAGGAGCATTAGAAAAATTAGCCATCGAACCCGAAATTATTAGGGTTGGCAGTTTTAAAAGTGCTGTAGAGCCTTATATGCTGGATCATATGAGCGATTCGAGTAAATTACAAACCTCTGTTTTATTGAATTCAATTTACCAACATTTTTTAAATGCAATTGCGAAAGAAAGAAAAATAAGTGTTGCAGATTTAAATGTAATGGCTAATGACCTTAAAATACAATCGGCCCAAGATGCCCTAAAATACAAAATGGTAGATGCTTTAAAATATAAAGATGAGGTTTTGTCAATGCTTTTAAATGCCACAAATCAAAAAAATATCGAAGATCTTTCCTTAGTCAGTATTTCAGATTATCAAAAATCGAATCCAATCCCTATTTCAACTGCGACCGAAAAAATTGCAATTATTTATGCTGCAGGCGAAATTGTTTCGGGCGATGGAAACGAAGATAACATTGGCTCTGAAAGGGTTTCGGCAGCTATAAGAAAAGCAAGATTAGATGATCAGGTAAAAGCAATTGTATTAAGAATCAATTCACCAGGCGGAAGCGCATTGGCTTCTGATGTAATTTGGCGAGAAGTAATTTTGGCCAAAAAAGCAAAACCAGTCATTGCTTCGATGGGCGATGTAGCCGCATCTGGTGGTTATTATATTGCCTGTGCAGCCGATCAAATTATTGCGCAACCCAATACCATAACCGGATCTATAGGCGTTTTTGGCGTATTATTTAATACTGAAAAATTCTTCAAAGATAAATTAGGTATTACTTTCGATGGTACAAAAACTTCCGCGTACGCCGACTTAGGAGATTATACTAGAGCGATGAGTCCTAGCGAAAAAAATATTATTCAGCGTTCCGTAAATCAAATCTATAGCGACTTTACGACAAAGGTTGCAACAGGTAGAAAAATGCCTATTAATAAGGTATTAAACATAGCAGGTGGAAGGGTTTGGAGCGGAACAGATGCGATGAGAATTGGCTTAGTAGACAGCCTAGGTAACCTAAATGATGCGATAAATATTGCTGCGCAAAAAGCAAATTTAAAAAACTACCGCATCATTAATCTACCAGAAGAAACCAATACCATCGAAAAAATATTGACTGGCATTTCGGGTAAAATAAAAATGGAATATTTGAAATCGGAATATGGTGCGGGCTATACTTATTACCAAGAATTTGCAAGAATCAAATCAATCAGTGGAATTCAAACTAGACTACCTGTTAACTTAAACATTCAATAATTTACCCTTGGATAATAAATCAATTGTAAAAACGCTTAAATTATTTGCGCAATTACTAGAATTGCATGAAGAAAATCCTTTCAAAATAAAGAATTTTACCAATGCTAATTTTAAGCTTAGTAAATACGCAGAACCCTTAGCAGATAAGTCATCCGACGAATTAGCTAAAATAGAAGGCGTGGGTAAAAGTGCTGCTGCAAAAATTATGGAATTACTCGATACAGGTGTAATTGCAGAGTTAGAAGCATTAAAGCAAATTACCCCTGCTGGCATTATAGATATGCTGCAAATTAAAGGCATCGGACCAAAAAAAATCCGTATT
>CANNIS010000099.1 GCA_947505035.1 Sphingobacteriales bacterium | reverse complement strand
GTTTTCAGATAAGCAATAGTATATACGCCCATTGGGTTAATTATTTGTTTATGTCAACTATTAGAAAAGAGCTTGCCAACAGAATTTTAGTGTTAGATGGCGCCATGGGCACCATGATTCAACGCTATAAATTAGAAGAAAAAGATTTTAGAGGTGTTAGATTTGCCAATCACCCTTGTGATTTAAAGGGAAATAATGATTTATTAAATTTAATCAGGCCAGATATTATTTTGGCTATTCATAAAGAATATTTAGCAGCTGGTGCAGATATTATCGAAACCAATACTTTTAGTTGTAATTCGATTTCATTAGAAGATTATCAAATGCCCGAATTGGTTTACGAACTTAATTTCGAAGGAGCTAAAATTGCCAGAGCAGCAGCAGACGAATTCACTCAACTAGATCCAAGCAAACCAAGGTTTGTAGCGGGTGCAATTGGTCCAACTACGCGCACGCTATCTTTATCTCCGGATGTAAATGATCCTGGTTTTAGAGCGATGCATTTCGACGAGTTAGCGGCTACTTATGCCGAACAAATTAAAGGTTTAATGGATGGTGGATCTGATGTTATTTTAATTGAAACCATTACCGATACTTTAAATGCGAAAGCGTGTTTGTTTGCTATAGATGCCTATGCAAAAACAAGTGGTAAAAAAATTCCTGTGATGATTTCGGGAACCATTACCGATGCCAGCGGTAGAATTTTATCTGGACAAACAACCGAAGCATTTTTAAATTCTGTAACACATATTGATTTATTAAGTATAGGATTAAACTGCGCTTTAGGGGCAAAAGAAATGCGTCCTTATATCGAAGAGTTAGCTAACAAAGCAGAAGTGTTTGTGAGTGCTTATCCAAATGCGGGTTTACCCAATGAGTTTGGAGAATACGACGAAAGTCCAGAAAAAATGTGTGTACACATTCAAGATTTTGTGGAAAGTGGATTTTTAAATATTGTTGGAGGTTGTTGCGGAACCACACCAGATCATATTCGCGCCATTGCCATCGAAGCGGGAAAAGCAAAACCTCGCGAAATAAAAAAACAAGAACCATATACAAGATTAAGTGGATTGGAGCCTTTGGTGTTAACGCCGATAACCAATTTTGTAAACATAGGCGAACGAACCAATGTAACGGGCTCGCCTAAATTTGCTAAATTAATTTTAGCGGGCGATTTTGATGCGGCACTGGCTGTTGCTAGACAACAAGTAGAAGGTGGCGCGCAAATCATAGATGTAAACATGGACGAAGGCATGCTCGACTCCGAAGCAGCTATGGTAAAATTTTTAAATTTAATTGCTTCCGAACCCGATATTGCCAAATTGCCTATCATGATTGATTCCTCTAAATGGTCGGTTATTGAAGCAGGATTAAAATGCGTACAAGGAAAAGCAATTGTTAATTCTATTTCGTTAAAAGAAGGAGAAGAAAATTTTATTGCTTATGCAAATAAAGTAAAAAGCTATGGTGCTGCCATGGTAGTAATGGCTTTCGACGAAAAAGGACAAGCGGATTCTTTCGAAAGAAGAATTGAAATTTGTAAAAGGTCTTACGATATCTTAACTAATATTGTCGGCTTTGCTGCGCAAGATATTATTTTCGATCCAAATATTTTAACAGTTGCAACAGGATTAGAAGAACACAATAATTATGCGGTAGATTTTATCAACGCAACCAAATGGATTAAGCAAAATTTACCCTTAGCAAAAGTAAGCGGCGGCGTAAGTAATATTTCTTTCTCCTTCAGAGGAAACAATATTGTAAGAGAAGCCATGCATTCGGCATTTTTATACCATGCTATTCAAGCAGGACTTGATATGGGCATTGTGAATGCAGGCATGCTCGAAGTGTATGAAGAAATTCCAAAAGATTTACTCGTATTAGTAGAAGATGTTTTGTTGAATAGAAATTCAGACGCAACTGAGCGCTTAGTTAATTTTGCAGAACAACTAAAAGGAAAGAGCAAAGAAGTTACTAAAGAAGAACAGCAGTGGCGCAAAGGCACAGTGCAAGAGCGTTTAACGCATTCATTAGTTAAAGGCATCATCGAGTTTTTAGATGAAGATGTAGAAGAAGCGCGACAAATTTTTGAAAGACCCATACAAGTAATTGAAGGTCCTTTAATGGATGGCATGAATGTTGTTGGTGATTTATTTGGTGCTGGCAAAATGTTTTTACCACAGGTTGTTAAAAGCGCAAGGGTAATGAAAAAGGCAGTGGCTTATTTATTGCCATTTATCGAAGAAGAAAAATTAGCTAATCCATCTTTGTCACAAAGTTCTTCGCAAGGCAAGGTATTACTAGCAACCGTAAAAGGCGATGTACACGATATTGGTAAAAATATTGTCGGCGTGGTATTGGCTTGTAATAATTATGAAGTAATTGATTTGGGTGTTATGGTGCCGGCTTCTAAGATTTTAGAAGAAGCTAAAAAACACCAAGTAGATATTATTGGATTAAGTGGTTTGATTACGCCATCATTAGACGAGATGGTCCATTTTGCAAAAGAAATGGAACGAGAAGGATTAAACACGCCATTAATTATTGGCGGAGCAACTACTTCTAGAATTCATACAGTTGTAAAAATTAACCCAAACTATGCAGGCCCAGTAGTGCATGTATTAGACGCGAGTCGATCGGTTACGGTAGTGAGTAATTTATTGAATAAAGAAACACGAAAAAATTACATCGCAGAAATTGCAGCCGATTACGAAAAAACAAATGTAGAATACTTAGCCAAGGCTACTACTAAAACAGTGAAGCCAATTGTAGATGCACGCGCAAGAAAGTTGCCAATTGATTGGGCAAACGAAACGCCTGTAAAGCCTGCTGCATTAGGAGTACAGGTATTTGATAATTTTGATTTGAATGAATTAGCACAATACATAGATTGGACACCTTTCTTTCATACCTGGGAGTTGCGCGGTAGTTATCCGAAAATTTTTAACGATGAATATGTTGGCATAGAAGCCAAAAAATTATTCGATGATGCAAGATTACTATTGCAAAAAATTATCGACGAAAAATTATTAACGGCTAAAGGTGTTGTTGGGTTTTTCCCGGCAAACAGTGTAGGTGATGACATCGAAATTTATGCAGATGAAAATCGAACTTCCACTATTGCAACAATTCACACGCTTCGTCAACAAGCCGAAAAGGCCGACCTTACGCCTTATTACGCTTTATCAGATTTTGTGGCACCAAAAGAAAGTGCTAAGCCAGATTATTTCGGTGCCTTTGCGGTAACTACCGGCATTGGTATAGAAAAAATGGTCGAAGAATTTGAAAAAAACCACGACGACTATAATTCAATTATGGTGAAAGCATTGGCCGATCGTTTAGCCGAAGCTTTTGCAGAAAGATTGCACCAAATTGTAAGAAAAGATATTTGGGCTTATGCAAAAAACGAAACCTTATCAAACGAAGAATTAATCAAAGAAAAATATACGGGTATTCGTCCGGCGCCAGGGTATCCGGCCTGTCCAGACCATACCGAAAAAAGAACACTTTTCGATTTATTATCTGTGGAAGCAAATACAGGCATCAACCTTACCGAAAACTTTGCCATGTATCCAACGGCTGCGGTGAGCGGATTTTATTTTGCACATCCTCAAGCAAGGTATTTTGGTTTAGGAAAAATTGGTAAAGATCAAGTAATTGATTACGCCGAAAGAAAAGGTTTAACATTAGCAGAAACAGAAAGATGGTTAGCGCCAAACTTGGCTTATTAAAAAAATAACAAATGAAAGTAGTAGAGCATATTAAAAACGCAAAGAAAACATTGTTTTCTTTCGAACTTTTGCCACCATTAAAAGGTAAAGGCATTCAGTCGATTTTTGACACCATTGATCCGCTGATGGAATTCAATCCACCATTTATAGACGTAACGTATCATCGCGAAGATTTTATTTATAAGCAACGAGAAAACGGCTTATTAGAAAAAGTAGCGTACCGAAAAAGACCAGGTACCGTAGCTATTTGTGCGGCCATTATGCATCGTTACAATGTAGATGCGGTGCCTCACTTAATATGTGGAGGATTTACCAAAGAAGAAACCGAAAATGCATTAATTGAATTAGCTTTTTTGGGAATTGATAATGTGTTGGTGTTAAGAGGAGATTCGCGCAAAGCAGAACCAAATTTCATTCCAACACCAGGGGGGCATGCATTTGCATCCGAATTATTAAAACAAGTGAGCGAGTTAAATAATGGTGTCTATATGCACGAAGAAGGAGAAATTTCGACGGCAACTAATTTTTGTATTGGTGTAGCAGGCTATCCCGAAAAACATTTCGAAGCGCCTAACATGAAAACCGATATGGTTTACTTAAAAAAGAAAGTAGACTTAGGAGCAGAATTTATTGTTACCCAAATGTTTTTTGACAATCAAAAATATATTGATTTTGTTAAACTATGCAGGGCCAATGGTATTGATGTGCCTATTATTCCGGGCTTAAAAGCAATCACCGGTAAAAAACAATTAATTAATTTGCCAAAAATATTTAATATTGACATTCCAAGT
>CANNIS010000098.1 GCA_947505035.1 Sphingobacteriales bacterium | reverse complement strand
TTTATTGACCATTTTTTTTGAAATCCCAGTAGAAAAGAGCGTTAAAAATATAGAAATAACAGATACGTTTTTAATGGATATGTTTCCGATTCAGTCAAATGTAGTAAACTTAAATTATGAGAATCAGAAGCATAGCTTTTTATTCCAAAAAGGTAAAAGCACGCAGTTTTTTTCATTCAAATAATACAATTCTAAACTTTGGCATTTGCTTTGAATTACTATATACGTTAATCAATAAAGGGCTAATCTAGCCCAATAGACTGACAAAATGACTATTTTATAAATCGCAGCCATGAGTATTTTCGACCCGTTTAATATAAATAACCTAGATTCTAATAGTATCAACGACGATACAGAGTTTTTTCCGTTGTTATCTTCAGAAGATGAAGAAATCATGAATTCGGAAGAAATGCCTGAAGTTTTGTCAATACTGCCATTGCGCAATACCGTATTATTTCCAGGGGTGGTTATTCCAATTACCGTTGGTCGCGACAAATCTATTAAGCTCATTAAAGATGCTTATAAAGGAAATAAAATAATTGGAGTGGTTGCCCAAAAAGACGCGAACATAGAAGATCCTACATTCGAAGATTTATATAAAGTGGGTACGGTAGCCTACATTGTTAAAATGTTGCAAATGCCAGATGGTAATACCACGGTGATCATTCAAGGTAAACGCAAATTTCATTTAAAAGAATTAATTCAAGAAAATCCATATATCAAAGCAAATGTGGAAAATTTTGAAGAAAGCACTTATGCTAAAAACAAAGAGTTTGAAGCATTGGTTGCATCTTTAAAAGAATTAGCCATTCAAATTATTCAAATTTCTCCTAACATTCCTTCTGAAGCAGCATTTGCCATTAAGAATATCGAAAGTCCGTCTTTCTTAATCAACTTCATTAGTTCTAATATGAACGCAGAATTGGTTGATAAGCAAAAAATGCTAGAACAGCTCAATTTAGTGGTTCGTGGCGAGATGGTTTTAGAACATCTTACCAAAGAATTACAAATGTTGGAATTGAAAAATCAAATACAATCTAAAGTGAGGGTAGACATTGACCGTCAACAAAGAGAGTATTATTTGCATCAACAAATGAAGCAAATTCAAGAAGAATTGGGCGGTGATGCACCCGATTTAGAGATTAAAAATTTAAGAGAAAGAGGCGAAAAAAAATTATGGAATAAAGAAGTGGCCGACGCTTTTAATAAAGAGCTAGATAAATTGCAACGTATGAATCCGGCGGCTGCAGAGTATTCTGTATTATTGAACTACGCAGAATTATTATTGGAATTGCCATGGAACGAGTTTACCGAAGACCTCTTCGATATTAAAAAAGCGCAGAAAATTTTAGATCAGGATCATTTCGGATTAGAAAAAGTAAAGTCGAGAATTTTAGAATATTTAGCTGTTTTAAAATTAAAACACAATATGAAAGCGCCAATCCTTTGCCTGGTTGGGCCTCCGGGGGTTGGAAAAACTTCTTTAGGTAAATCTATTGCCAAAGCAGTAGGTAGAAAATATGTGCGAATGGCATTAGGTGGTATTAGAGACGAAGCAGATATTAGAGGTCATCGCAAAACCTATATTGGTGCAATGCCTGGAAGAATTATTCAATCTTTGAAAAAAGCACAATCAGCTAATCCCGTTTTTGTTTTAGATGAAATTGATAAAGTTGGAAATGATTTTAGGGGTGACCCATCTTCTGCGCTTTTAGAAGTGTTAGATCCAGAACAAAACAATGCATTTTACGATCATTATGTCGAACTAGATTATGATTTGTCTAATGTGATGTTTATTGCAACAGCCAATTCCTTAAATAATATTCATCCTGCATTAATTGATAGGCTAGAAATAATTGAAGTTTCTGGCTATACTATTGAAGAGAAAGTTGAAATCGCGAAACAATATTTAGTGCCCAAACAAAGGGAATCACACGGTTTGAAGCAAAAAGATATTATCATTAAGCCAGAAATAATTGAAAAAGTGATCGAAGATTATACCAGAGAATCTGGCGTGCGAGGTTTAGAGAAAAAAATTGCCACTCTTATTCGCGGTACGGCAAAATGTGTTGCGGTAAAAGAAAAATATAATAAGACCTTAAACAATGCCGATGTAATACGCATTTTAGGCGCTGCAGAGTACGATAAAGATATGTACCAAGGAAATGATGTGGCGGGAGTAGTTACGGGCTTAGCATGGACCTCTGTAGGCGGCGATATTTTATTTATTGAAGCAAGTTTGAGTCCTGGAAAAGGTAAATTAACTTTGACAGGTAGTTTAGGCGATGTAATGAAAGAATCTGCTGTTATTGCTATGGCTTATATTCGTGCCAATGCAAAAAATCTAGGCATCGATTTTAGGGTGTTAGATCAATGGGATATGCATGTGCATGTGCCTGCAGGTGCAGTGCCCAAAGATGGTCCTTCTGCAGGTATAACTATGTTAACTGCTTTAACTTCTGCATATACACAAAGAAAAGTAAAACCTCAATTAGCCATGACAGGCGAGATTACCTTAAGGGGTAAGGTTTTACCTGTAGGTGGATTGAAAGAAAAAATCTTAGCGGCAAAAAGAGCAGGTATTAAAGACATTATACTTTGCGAAAAAAATCGTAAAGATATTTTAGAAATCAATCAACGCTATTTAAAAGAATTAAAATTTCATTATGTAAGCGATATGCAAGAGGTAATTGAACTCGCTTTGATGAAACAAAAAGTAAAAGCGCCAATCGATTTAACTTTTAAAGAAGCGATCAATAAATCAATGGTTAATTAATTACCTGACTAAAGAAATAGTTCCTTTATCGACGAAGCCATCGCCCTCAATGATATATACATAGGCGCCTATAGGGCATGCTTGGCCTTTGTATTTGCCATCCCAAATAAGTTTACCTTGGTTCTCTAAACTATTGTAAATCGTTTCGCCCCATCGATTAAAAATGCGCATGCTTTTAATGGCACAAGGATGGGTCTCTCCAATAATTTCAAATACATCGTTTATTTGGTCATCGTCTGGCGAAAAAACTTCAGGAATTCTACGCAAATCTTTATCTACAAAAGGAATACTAATTACCAAAGAATCTTCGCCCCTGCAAGGTGCTTGTGGATTTGTAGTTAATTTAACGGTAAAAATTCCTTGTTTTTGATATTGATGATTTTGTTGGCTAATAGTACTGGTAAATCCATCTCCAAAATCCCAAACAAATTGGCTATTGCTTAAGTCTGCAATAGATGAAACTTGTATGGTTCTTGCACAAGAATCAAAGCTATAATTAAAAGCGGCACTTGCCGAATCTACTACAAAAACACTTACGCTATCTGTGCTCATGCAACTACCATTATGGGCTTGTAATAAAAACAGGGTGGTGCTTGCAGGGTTTGCAAATGGATTCGCTATTTCGGGGCTATCTACTAGAAAAGTAGGATACCAATTATAAGTTCCGTAATCCGAACCGCTTGCTTGTAATCGAACCTTTTGACGACTACAAATTATTTGATCGATACCTGCATTTGCGATTGGAAAAGTATCTACTTTTACCGTTACACGATATACTTTTTCACAAATGCCATTCGTAATAGTTAAGGTATATATAGTGTTAGTGTCCGGATTGGCTATTGGATTGGCGATAGTATCACTAGATAAACCAGCACTTGGTACCCATCGATATTTTTTACCACCCGAAGCTAAAAGTTGAACGTTACCATTTACACAAATCGAAGCCAAAGTATCTTTGATTAAAAGTTCTGGTGCAAAAACTTTAAAAGTTTTTTGAGAACAAAAGGTTTCGTTATCAATTTTTACAGTAACAATACTCGAATCCAATACATTAAATAATGGATTTGCCACGGTATTATTTGGGCTAAACGAGCCCACATTGGAAGACCAAATATATTTAGCATTTGGGAAAGCACTACTGGCAAATAGTGGTAATTGATCTCCAATACATACGGTGGTATCGGCGTTTGTGGTAATAGGGTAGAATTTGAGCTTAACAGAATCTTTGATGGTTAATCCTGTACATTTTTCTGTGCAATAAATATAACGGTAGCTTGTGTCACCATTTTTAACATTAAAAGAATTTCCATATTGTAAAAATACTTTGTTTTGATTGTACCATTTAATGGAATCGAGTTGATCGTATTGAACAATCGCAATGGTTGTGGTGCTGTCGTTACAGGCCAATTGTATTTTTAATTTATCGATGGGTTTGTAATCCGATATGCCTAATGCTGCTTTAGCAGTATCGCAAATAACAGGGTCAATAATTTTTAATTTTACCGATTCTGTAGCTTCGTTTAAAAAATCTGTTATTGGTTTAATCTTCACAAAGGCACTAGTTGCACCTGCTGCAATGACTACTTGGTTGGCTGGTGTAGCTAGGTAATCGCTTCCATTTATTGCTGTTCCTTCAAAAATATAATTCACAGTGATTGCTTGTGATTTATCTGGATTGATGCGTGTAATGACAAAGCCCGAACTATCGCATTCTGAAATTAATAGTTTTTGTTCATAAGTACTCACTGCTCTTGGGTCTATGCTTTGAAAACTTTGTGCTTCAATAAAAATTCCTGAATCAAAAATAAAATCTTTGACATCGGCTATGGCAAATTTTAAGGTATAATCTTGACAAGGCTGCACATTAGCTGTAATTTCAATTACTTTGGTGAAAGCGTCAAACTGCACACTGGTGCCATTTGTATTGTCTATATAATAA
>CANNIS010000097.1 GCA_947505035.1 Sphingobacteriales bacterium | reverse complement strand
GTTTAACATTAAGCTATATATTAAATGAACAAGAATTAACCCTTCAATACGAAGTAAAAAATACCGATACTCAATCAATTTATTTTTCAATTGGTGCGCACCCAGGATTTCGTTTGCCATTATTCGATAACGAACAATACGAAGATTATCATCTTTCCTTTAATCATGCCGAAACTGCCGAAAGTTATTTAATAGAGGGAGGTTTAATTTCGAATCAAACCAAAGCAATTTTTACTAACCCCAATGAATTAAATTTAAGTAAAGAACTTTTTTTACAAGATGCTTTAGTATTTAAAAATTTGCGTTCCAACATGGTCTCTATTCGAAGTAAAAATCATGCGCATGGTCTTAGCCTAACGGCAAATCATTTTCCGTTTTATGGAATTTGGGCGCAAAAAAATGCAGATTTTGTTTGCCTGGAACCATGGTGTGGTATAGCCGACAGCGTTTCGGGTCAATCAACTATTGAGCAAAAAGAAGGTATCAATTGCTTAGCAGTATCAGAAAATTTTGTTCGCATGCTTTTGTTCCATTTTTTCTAGGCCTGCTTGTTTGTCGTTCATTTCTTTTTCTAAATCACTCAATACAATATCTAAAGAAACGACCGACAAATGGATTTCTCGTAAAGATAAATAAAGTGAAACCAGCATGAGTATTAAACTCATACCAAATGCAATATGTGCAGCATTATTATATTGGTAAAATAAAAAGAACATACAAACAATAGCAGTGAACATACAAAGCACACCCGAACCTTGCATCAAACGAATTAATTTTACGCGCCTGCGCAGGTTATGTAATTGATATAAAATTTGATCTTGGTGTTCTTTTTCCCACAAATCGCGGAGGCTTCTGATACGACTGGCAATAATATTAAAGCGGTTAGTGTAGGCCAGTAATAACAAAGACATAGCCGGAAATAATAGGGCAGGTGTGTTAATTGATAATTCCATAAACTAATCCTTTAAATTATTGTTAAAAATAGAGAAAATGATTGATTCATTGTTTCAAAATTGATTTCAATTAATTAAGTTTGTGACACAAATACCTAATCTACTTTAAAATGTCAAATACGGCGGAAATCACCCTAGATGGAAAAACTTTCTCTTTCCCAGTTATAACTGGAACAGAAGGTGAAAAAGCAATCGATATCACTAAATTAAGAGACGAAACTGGATATATAACCTTAGATACAGGTTATAAAAATACTGGAGCTACTAAAAGTGCCATTACCTTTTTAGATGGGGAGCTAGGTGTTTTAAAATACAGAGGTTATCCAATCGAACAATTAGCAGAAAAGTCAACCTTTATAGAAGTGGCTTTTTTATTAATTTATGGTGAATTGCCTACCATTAACCAACTAGATGCATTTTCTTACGAAATGAGTCGCCATACTTTGATTCACGAAGACATGAAAAAGTTTTTTGATGGTTATCCATCAAAAGCTCATCCAATGGGGCAGTTGGTGTCTTTGGTATGTTCTTTGTCTTCTTTTTATCCAGAATCCTTAGAACCTAATCCTAGTAAAGAAGACATTGATTTAACAATCATGAAATTGTTGGCTAAAATGAGCACTATAGTTTCTTGGATTCATAAAAAATCTTTAGGTCATCCTTTAATTTACCCACAAAATAAATTAGACTATGTATCTAATTTCTTAAACATGACATTAGGTTACAGAACTGAAGAGTATATAATTGATCCTGTGGTAGTAGATGCAATGAATAAATTACTCATTCTTCATGCAGACCACGAGCAAAATTGTTCTACTTCTACAGTTCGTATTGTAGGTTCTTCAGATGCAAATTTATATGCATCGGTGGCATCAGGTATTTCGGCACTATGGGGCCCATTACATGGTGGCGCTAACCAAGCAGTAATTGGTATGTTAGAAGATATAAAAGCAGATGGTGGCGATGCCAATAAATGGTTGGCTAAAGCAAAAGACAAAAATGATCCATTCCGTTTAATGGGATTTGGTCACCGAGTGTATAAAAACTTTGACCCACGCGCTACCATTATTAAAGAGGCATGCGATAATGTATTAAATAAATTAGGGGTAAACGACCCAATTTTAGATATCGCTAAAAAACTAGAAGAAGCGGCTTTAAGCGATCCTTATTTTATTGAAAGAAAATTATATCCAAACGTAGATTTTTATTCTGGAATTATTTACAGAGCCATTGGTTTCCCAACCGAAATGTTTACAGTGTTATTTGCACTAGGACGCTTACCTGGTTGGATTGCACAATGGAAAGAAATGCACGAAAACAAAGAGCCAATTGGCCGTCCGCGTCAAATTTATGTTGGAAAAACATCGCGTGATTACGAAATCATTGCTAAAAGATAATTCACAAATTCAAAGGCTCGATATTAATCGGGCCTTTTTTTTGATTTGTTTTCGCTGGGTTTGCTTTGAGGGGTAAAAGGGTTTCAACAACAGCCTAAAAATAATAACCCAACAAAAAAAGAGTTTTTCTTTGTGCCTGTTCCGATATATCGGTATCAAAAATTAATTGATGTTTGAAAATAAATTTTAGGTTTTTACTTAATGCATAGCTTATTTCAGTATTCGACTCTAAGTCAACTTGAATAGCATTTTGCGGGTTTAGAAATATTTTTTGTTCTGCTTTAATCGCAATATTTCGAAATACATTTTTATCGAAATCAATGGCTAAGGTATAACCATGTTCGAATGCGATTTTTTCTTTCCTTTTAACTTTGAATAGTTCGTTTTTATTAAATAAGGTATAATAATTTTGTGCTAAAAAACTCGTAATTTTTATTGAGCTAATAGAAATTGCAATATCGATGGCTTTCCATAATTGTATACTATAAGCTGCTTGAATGTCGAGGTATGCTGGAGAAGCAAATTGGCTAATCGGTACTGTTTTCAAACCTATGCTCGGTATGTATTTTTCTTTATAGGTTTTGCTAAATTGCGACTGTAATTTTAAACTAAGCTGAAAATTTGATTTTTTACTAAATTTAATTGTTGGTGTTTTTAAATGTGGCAGCATTAATTTCCACTTTATTTGATAGGCAAAATAATCTTCTATTTTTTCTAAATTTATTTGGTTTGATTTACTTAAACCATACTTTAAGATCCATTTTTGTTCTAGTATATACTGTTGCCTTGTTAATTTATTAATGGGCGTATAATTTAGCAGGGCGTTGAGCTGCTTATGTCCACTCTGTTGCCAATTGGAAGTTTCATTAGCAGAGAAGGCAATAAATCCAGCTTGGCGCCAACGAAAGCTTTCTTTGTCTGGAATAGTCCGACTAATACTATCGCTTTCGTTTAGCACCAATGCTGTTTGCTTGATATATGGATCGGTTTGGGTACCCAAAACCGAGAGAATGCAAATGTTTAAGATCATCCACACAAAATCATTTTAATTATTCTGATTTATTTTTGAACTGATATGATACCATTTATAATTAAGGTATCCTTCTTTTTCCAATGTATCTATAACCAATGGATTCCAATGGGCTAATACATCTAAATTTAAATGGTAGTATTTTATTTTAGCATTTTTGTTCGCATTGATAGCTGCTTCCCAGCTGCGATTGTATTCGCTCCCTTTTTGGTAAAAGGAAGAAAAGGTGCCGATAAAAATAAAATTATTTTGCGCAAGATCTGCTGCTGCTGAAATGTTAATCCCATTCGTATCTACCATCAACTCGCAGATGTTTTGGAGTTGGAACGCTTGACTCAAAGGGTAAGTTTTATTTTTTGAATTTAGTTGTGTTAGTATGATTGGAAGTCCAGCTACACAGCCATTATTATCTATATTTTTAAAGTAAAGCATTTGCCCTTCCTTATTAAACAGATAACCACCCGGAACACCTAAATTAGTTGCTTTAACGTAGTTTTGATAACCTGGTTTGATGAATGTTATATTGGCTTTAGTAATATTATTTTTTTGAGCCAGTTGGTACATTTTTTCTTTGGCAATTACTTTTGGAATTTTAATTCCTGCAATTTTCATTAGCAATATGCTGCAACTGCTACACATTAGCACTAAGCCAATTAATGTCACAAACAATTTTCTTTTCATATTTTTTGAGTTAAAAATGCCGAGCTAAAAGCTCGGCATTAAGTAATTTAAAACTGAACGATTAATAGTTCATCATTTCGCTCGACCGAATAATTCCCTTTTTTGATAGTAAAATCTGTTGGAATATTTAGTTGTTCACACATTTCATCGCTGAATGTATAATCGGTATCAACCTTGAACATATTTTTAGAAAAATATTGGCTTAAATCTTCGGCACTGATGCCGGTTTTTGTATTGATTATCATTTCCAATTTCCCTATTTCTTCGTTGAATTGAATTTCGGCAAGGGTACCATTATCCATTTTCAGGTTTCCTCCAATCTTAATTTTGCAAAATCCACTGCCAAGGCAGTTTACGGATTGTTTTGATCCAAATTCTATCGTAATAACAACCTTAGGGCCTGTAACCATACTCGCCGCTAATAAATCACCACCACCAATCAAACAACATACTGTTAGTATGAGCATTAATTTTTTCATCTTCTTTTTTTTAAATTGTTAAACCATTTGTTAATTAATATCAGGCTAGCTAGGCCTCTATTTTTATTTTCGATCGTAAAGTAAATATGAAGACTTTTGTAACTGAGTCCAACTGCATAAATACAATTTTTATTCAGCTTAGCTTCAATCAATAAAACAAACATCCTATTGCGACATTCATTTAATCAAATTAGTTTTAATTAATTTATTGATTTTTTAACTAAACATTTTTTATGAAAAGTAAAGACACCAGATTGTATGATTTAGCGTATTTAATTCGTAACAGAAGACTTGAATTAGGCTATACTTCAGCAGAAAAATTTTCGAATGAGAAAGGGATCAAT
>CANNIS010000096.1 GCA_947505035.1 Sphingobacteriales bacterium | reverse complement strand
AGCACCTTGTTAGCACAGGTTGCTAAGACATCGTAGGGTCTAGTCCCTCCGTCTTTCTTGATAAGCAAGGCAAAGTAAAGGAATTTATGATTGAAATACAAGAAAATAGCAAAAATTAGGCTAGTCGCTTAGTCATAGTAGCATCGATTAGATCGAATAGCTGCTGTGGCTTTAGGTTTCTCCAGTTAAAATCGTCGAAATCGCCACCAAAAGAAATATAATAATCGATATTGGCGCGTTTAAATTCTTCGATTACATGTTCCCTAAAATTGATTCCCGCTATCCATCCCTCTTCGATTTCTTGAAACCATTCTTCGTAATAGCAATCATCGGAGCAATGAAAGTTTAAAATGTTTTCGCCTAATAAAATAAATTTATTGATGCCTTGTGCTACTAATAATTCAATGATTTCTCTTTTCAGAAACATGATATCATTGGTAATGCAATCATTCCATTCTCCGATAAATTCGATGATTGCAAAATTTTTATCGTAATCGGCAAAAATTATTTTGAGGTATAAGGTAGGTGATCCAAAAAAATCCCATTGAGGGTGAATATAAAAATTATAGATCGTTTCGGAAAACTCAAATTCGCTGTATTCCTTTCCATAGAAGGGAGACAAGTCATCTTCTGCCGAATTATAATCGTCTCTCCATTTATAAAAAGGCTCAATATCGTGCATATTATTTATTTGTAAATGCTTCCATCGCTTTTCTTACATTTCCATGTAAAGTAATTAATTCGTTCGCTAATTTTTCGTCGATGTTTAATTCGTCCATGAGCATTTTTGCGCCGCGATGAATTAATTTATTATTTGATAATTGCATGTCGACCATTTTATTTCCTTTCACCCTACCCAATCGAATCATACAAGCGGTACTAATCATATTTAAAACCATTTTCTGTGCAGTGCCCGATTTCATGCGCGTACTCCCGGTTACATATTCGGGACCAACCACCACTTCTATTGGAAATTCGGCTGCATTGGCAACTGCCGATCCTGTATTACATACAATTGCGCCAGTGGTAATGCCAGCTTGCCTTGCAGCGCTTAACCCGCCTACCACATAGGGCGTGCTGCCAGATGCTGCAATGCCAATCAAACAATCTTTATTTGTAATTTGATAGTCTTGTAAGTCTTTCCAGGCTTGCGTTGTATCGTCTTCTGCAAATTCAACCGCTTTGCGAATGGCGGTATCGCCTCCGGCAATTATTCCAATTACAATTCCATGTGCAACACCAAAAGTTGGTGGAATTTCCGAAGCATCTACCACCCCTAGTCTGCCGCTGGTTCCCGCGCCAATATAAAACAGCCTGCCACCTAATTGTAATTTTGGAAAAACTGCTGCGATCAAGCGCTCAACGCTTGGTAATACGGCATTTACAGCCAATGCCACTTTTTGATCCTCTGCATTAATATTGCTAATTATTTCTGCAATCGATTTGTTTTCTAATTGTTCGTAAATAGATGATTGCTCTGTAATTTTCTCCATATGATTGAATATTGAGGATGCTAGCCTTATTAAAAATACAAATTAACTATATTCGTATCGTAATTGAAAACAAATATTCAATTGTCGAAAAATAATTTACTCATGCGCCATAAAAGAAGATTTAATTTTGCTCAACCTGTTTTTTTTAGCCTATTACTCCTCATTGGCATGTTTTTGGGATTCAAATTCCATGTCGAAATAGGCAGCCTTTTGCGTAGCAAAACAGGTAATAAAATGGATCAAGTTTTTAACCTAGTTGACAAAAAATATGTCGACACCGTTGATTTAAAAAAATTAGAAAGCGAAACTATTGAAGGCATGTTGTCGCAGCTCGATCCTCACAGCGTATACATTCCAGCCGAAGACGTAAAAAAATCAAACGAAGATTTAGAAGGAAATTTTGAAGGTATAGGCGTAGAATTTTTTATCGTGTCAGATACTATTTACATAGTATCTGTTATACCAGGTGGCCCATCAGAAAAACTAGGCATCAAAGCAGGCGATAAAATTATAAAAGTGAATGGTAAAATAGTAGCTGGTAAAAAAATTAAGAATGCCGAGGTGACCGGCTCGCTTCGTGGACCAAGTAATTCATTTGTTAAAATTAGTGTGAAACGAATTGGCATTGCAAAATTAATTGACTTTAATATTCAAAGAGGCAATGTTCCCTTAAACAGTTTAGATGCAGCATACATGGCTGCTCCAGGCATTGGCTATATTAAAATAAATACTTTTGCAGCTACTACCTACGACGAATTTTTTGAAGGAATTACCAAGCTAAAAAAACAAGGATTAAAAAGTTTGATTTTAGATTTAAGAGGTAATCCGGGTGGCTACCTCAGTGCGGCCATTATGATAGCTGATGAATTTTTAACAGCTAAAAAATTGATTGTTTACACCGAGGGTAAATCTTCCCCTAAAAAAGAAGACTTTGCCACCGCTGCTGGAAATTTCGAAAAAGGTAAATTAATTGTGTTAGTAGATGAGGGTTCTGCATCGGCTAGCGAAATAGTTGCAGGCGCAGTGCAAGATTGGGACAGAGGAATAATAGTTGGCAGAAGATCTTTTGGAAAAGGATTGGTTCAGGAACAAGCCATATTAAACGATGGAGCTAGTCTAAGACTCACCATTGCAAGATATTACACCCCAACGGGTCGATCTATACAGAAACCCTATAATGATGGCTTAGATTATTCGGCTGATCTTTACAATAGAATGCGGCATGGCGAGTTAACGAATGCAGACAGCATTAACAATGACGCTCAGAAGCAATTTAAGACCCCCTCAGGCAAAATAGTATATGGTGGAGGTGGAATTACCCCAGACGTGTTTATATCGCTTGATACGTCAGCATATAGCGCTTATTACAGTCAAATTGTTGCCGAAGGAGTATTATCTGAGCTTTGCTATCAATTTGTAGATAACGAACGCCAGAGTTTAGCTAAATATAAAAATGTAGACGCATTTGTAAGAAACTTTAACCTTCCGGCAGGCTTTATGGGTAATTTGCTGAAAAATGCCAGCGCAAAAAATATTAAATATGTAGCACAAGAGTGGTTTCGCTCCGAAAAAGCAATCCGATTACAAGCAAAAGCGCTTATTGCCCGTCAGTTGTTTCAAAAAGAGGGTTATTATAGGGTTATGGCATTAAATGATCCAGCCTATTTAAAATCAATGGAGCTATTGCGTCGAAATTAACAATCCATAAATTTGCAAAAAGCCTCTATAAGGATCTTATAGAGGCTTTTTTATTTTGAGGTAATTTTTGGGCAAAAAAAAAGCCTCTCGTATCCTACGAGGGCTTTTAATCTCTTCTGGTGAAGACTACTTTGTAGAATCTGCAGCTGAAGAATCTGTAGCAGCTGAATCAGCAGCCATAGAAGCAGCGTTAGAAATTGAGTCAGCTTGAGCTGCAGCAATTGAATCAGCCATTGCTTTTTCTTTTGAAGCTTTTTGCTCAGAACTTTCACCACATGCTACGAATCCAAAGATTCCAGCAGCTAATAATACTAATAATACTTTTTTCATTTTCTATAATAAGATTTTAAAACGCAACAAAGGTAAAATAAATATTTTTAATACACACTCTTTTTTTTAAAAAAAATCAAAAAAACTACTTCTGCCTGAAATAAATGGCGATTGGTACTCCCGAAAATTCGAAGTTTTCGCGGATTTTATTCTCCAAATAGCGTCTATAGGGCTCTTTAATATACTGTGGTAAATTACAAAAGAAGGCAAAAGCAGGCGAAGAACCCGGAATCTGCGTTACATATTTGATTTTGATATACTTTCCTTTGACGCTTGGCGGTGGGTAACGCTCAATAACCTCTAGCATCACCTCATTTAATTTAGAGGTGGGAACATGCTTGGTTTTATTGATGTATACTTCGTTTGCGGTTTCTATTGCCTTAAAAATACGTTGCTTGTTGATGGCAGAAGTGAAAATAATAGGCACATCGACAAAAGGAGCAATTTTTTCTTTGATTTTATCTTCAAAGGCTTTGCTCGTTTTTTGGTCTTTCTCGACTAAATCCCATTTATTCACCAAAATAACTACGCCCTTACGATTTTTCTCAATTAAATTAAAAATATTGATGTCTTGCGACTCAATGCCTTCCATGGCATCAATCATTAAAATACAAATGTCTGCTGCCTCTAGCGCCTTAATGGTACGCATCACCGAGTAAAATTCGAGGTTCTCGTTTACTTTGGTTTTCTTACGCATGCCCGCAGTATCGATTAACATGAAATCATGTCCAAATTGATTGTAATGAATTTCAATAGAATCGCGGGTAGTTCCAGCAATTGGCGTAACAATATTTCTTTCTTGACCAAGCAATGCATTTACAATCGAAGATTTTCCAACATTTGGTCTGCCTAAGAAAGTATATTTTGGCAATGCGTTTTCTACAAAGGGTATTTCTTCAAAATGCGAAACCACTTCGTCTAATAATTCACCTGTTCCGCTTCCGGTCATCGATGAAATACAATATGGATCGCCTAAGCCTAATGCATAAAATGCAGATGAGTCGTTAATTTGATTATTGTTATCTACTTTATTCGCAACAACAATTACTGGTTTTTTTGAACGACGCAAAATATTTGCAATTTCGTCGTCAAGATCGGTAACGCCTGTGGTTACGTCTACCATAAAAACTAAAACAGTTGCTTCTTCAATCGCGATGATTACTTGTTCGCGAATAGCCGCTTCGAATAAATCTTCGGAATGCGCAACATATCCACCAGTATCAATAATCGTAAATTTCTTTCCGATCCATTCTGCTGTTTCGTAATGACGGTCGCGCGTTACTCCGCTAAAATCGTCAACGATTGCTTTTCGTGATTCGCACAACCTATTGAATAGCGTGGATTTGCCAACATTCGGTCTTCCTATAATTGCAACTATATTACTCATGTCTTTTGATTTTTAAGATTCGTATCCGAATCCTTTTAAATAATT
>CANNIS010000095.1 GCA_947505035.1 Sphingobacteriales bacterium | reverse complement strand
AGCACCATTGACGATATTTTTTTAAACATCAAAGAAATAGCTATTGCATTGTCGAAAACTGAATTAGCCGAAACATTACTCGAAGATTACCAAGATCGCTTAGACCTTATTGCACATAAAGTAAAACATGTGAAACATAAGCCTAGCTTGGTTTTTATTGAATGGATTGATCCATTAATGACGGCAGGACATTGGACGCCTTCCTTAATTTCGCTGGCAGGTGCTCATTGTTTGTTGTCAAATCCAGGGCAAAATTCTCAAAAAATTACTTGGTCCGATTTGCAGCAAGCCGATCCAGATTTTATCGTCATTGCCCCATGTGGTTTTAATTTAGATCGAATCGAACAAGAAATTCATTTATTGCAAGCAAACCCACATTGGACAACATTAAAAGCAGTAAAAGAAAATCGTATATTTATTGCCGATGGCAATGCCTTTTTCAACAGACCAGGACCACGAATCATCGATTCTGCGGAAATTTTAGCGGAAATCATGCAAGTCAATCAGTTTTATTTCGGTTTTGAAGGAAGTGCATGGATTGGACCAATTAGCCATCTAAAAGTCTAAATAATTTCGTATTTTAGCCATTAGCAGGAATCAATCAAAAATGCTTTAAATAGCTGTTAAACCCTGTTTTTAACCAGCTAATTCAAAATTAAATAAATAAATGGGTAAGATCATTGCGTTAGCAAACCAAAAGGGGGGCGTCGGAAAAACAACTTCGTCTATCAATTTAGCAGCAAGTTTAGCTGTTTTAGAATATCGCACACTTTTAGTAGATGCCGATCCTCAAGCCAATGCGACTTCAGGAATTGGCTTCGATCCTAGAGAAATCAAAGCGAGTATTTACGAGTGCATTATCAATAGTGTAGAACCTAGAGATGCAATCTTATCCACTCATACACCCAATCTTGATTTATTACCTGCCCATATCGATTTAGTGGGTGCCGAAATAGAAATGATCAATTTACCCGATCGAGAACATAAAATGAAAGAGGTTTTTGCAAAAATCAAAGACCAATACGATTTTATCATCATCGATTGTTCACCATCTTTAGGATTAATTACCATTAATTCCTTAACTGCTGCCGATTCGGTCATTGTGCCTGTGCAATGTGAATACTTTGCATTAGAAGGTTTAGGTAAATTATTAAATACCATCAAAATTGTACAATCGAGGTTAAATCCAAATTTACAAATAGAAGGCATTTTACTAACCATGTACGATGTAAGATTGCGTTTGTCAAATCAAGTAGTCGAAGAAGTAAGAACACATTTCCAAGGCTTAGTATTTGATACCATCATTCAAAGAAATACGCGTTTAAGTGAAGCGCCAAGTTTTGGCGTGTCTGTTATTATGCACGATGCATCGAGCAAGGGAGCGATTAACTACCTCAATCTTGCCAAAGAAATTTTGCAAAAAAACGGTTTAACCAAAGAAGTAGAAAACACTGATTTAAAAAATAATTAATGAGTAGCGCAACTAAACGAAACGCTTTAGGAAGAGGTCTTGGAGCATTATTAAGTGATAACGATATTGTGAATCCTAAAAGTACGGGATTACCTCCAATTGTTTCCAATAATAACAGCATCGATAGCATTGATATCAATTTAATTGAAACCAATCCTTATCAGCCCCGCGATACTTTCGAGACAGAATCTTTGAAAGAATTAGCGGCTTCTATAAAAGTGCATGGAATTATTCAACCTTTAACCGTAAGAAAATTAGCTAATAATGCCTATCAATTAATTTCTGGCGAACGCAGGTTGCGCGCTAGTAAATTAGCTGGTTTAACCGAAGTGCCTGTTTATATTAGGGCTGCGAATGACCAAGAAATGTTAGAAATGGCATTGATTGAAAACATACAAAGAGAAAATTTAAATGCCATCGAAGTGGCTATTTCATTTCAGCGTATGTTAGATGAATGCAGTATAAAGCAAGAAGAATTAGGTGAACGAGTAGGTAAAAATAGATCTACCGTTACCAATTATTTAAGACTATTAAAGTTGCCGCCAGTTATTCAAGCCGCTTTAAGAGATACCAAAATATCGATGGGTCATGCTAGGGCAATGATCTCTATGGACTCTATAGATAAACAGTTATATGCCTTCGAAGAAGTTTTAAAAAATGATTTATCGGTTCGTAAATTAGAAGATTTAGTGCGCAGCATGTCTGATAAAAATGCAGTTAAATCAACCGATAAGACAAAGAGTCCTGCAGCCAAAGCAGAACAAGCATTTTCTTCAGAATACCAAAGAATTCAATCCGATTTAGCTGCCAAATTTGATGCTAAAGTGAGTTTGAAAGCAGATAAAAGCGGAAGCGGAAGTATTCAAATTCCGTTTATTTCTACCGACGATTTAAATAGAATTTTAGAAATGTTAGATTGGTAAATGATGGGTAAATGCCTACTGTTTTTCAGTTTGTTTATCATTAGCTTTACCCATGCGAAGGCCCAGGCATCAATGCCTTCGGTTGTTTTACTGAATCCACATTCGCCAAATAAAGCAGCTAATTTATCTGCTATGTTGCCTGGTTTAGGGCAAGTCTATAATAAGCAATACTTAAAGGTGCCCGTTTTTTATGCAGGTGCTGCCGGTTTAATTTATGGCATTCGTTGGAATAACATGCAGTATAAAAAATATTTTAATGCTTATCAACTAGATACCGATACCAGTGCCAGCACGCAATCCGAATTTTCTGGCTTGTATTCTGTAGCTAATCTTATTGTCTTAAAAGATTTTTACAGAAGAAACCGAGATTTATCGGCAATTGTTTTGTCGTTGTGGTATGCGGCAAACATAGTAGATGCTTATGTTTATGCGCAGTTTTATAATTTTGATGTCAGTGATAATTTAAGTTTGAATGTAAAGCCTTATATCTATCAGCCCGCCTTTACTGCGAGCCCTGGAGCTTTGGCAACTGGTTTAACGCTTACCTTACGAATTAAATAAAAAATGAAAATAGCATTAATTGGTTTTGGAAAAATGGGTCAAGAAATTGCTTCTCTTGCCATTGCAGCAGGACATGAAATTGTTTTGAAAATCAATTCTGAGAATGCTGCAGAATTAACAGTTGCTAATTTACAAAAGGCAGAGGTGGCCATCGAATTTTCTAATCCATCATTGGTGCAGGCGCATATTCAAATTTGTTTAGCAGCTGGAGTGCCTGTTGTAGTTGGCACTACCGCTTGGTACGAAAATTACGATAAAATTGCAAAAGAAGTTCTGGCACAAAATGGTACATTATTTTATGCTACTAATTTCAGTATTGGTGTAAATTTATTTTGGAAAATAACGCAAACAGCAGCAAAAATTATTTCGAATTACGATTACAAAGTACATATAGACGAAATTCACCATACGCAAAAATTAGATGCACCCAGTGGTACAGCTATCACAACTGCAGAATTGATTTTACAAGAAATGCGTAGTTTGTCTGCTTGGACTAACGAAATTGTTACAAAAGACCAATTAAATAGTCGAAATAATTCTTCAAATTCGAAATTATTAATTCGCTCTGTGCGCGAAGAGCAAGTGCCCGGTACACATACCGTTAGCTTTGAAAACGAAATCGATCAAATTTCGGTTTCACATATTGCACATAATCGAAAAGGTTTTGCAGCTGGAGCCATTCAAGCTGCAAAATTCATTAGTAATAAAAAAGGAATTTTTAACATGAACGATTTATTATCGTTATAAAAAAATATAAAATGAATTGGAAATTTTGGAATAAAAAAAATACAAAAGTAGCAAAGCCAAAAAAATCTGCCACACGCGAGTGGTTTGATGCCTTGTTGTTTGCAGTTATTGCTGCCACTATTATTAGGGGTTTATTTATTGAAGCCTTTACCATTCCAACACCCTCAATGGAGCGTTCTTTATTAGTTGGTGATTTCTTATTTGTCAGCAAAGTAAATTACGGTGCTCGAACACCAATCACACCCATTGCATTTCCATTTGCGCATCATACCATGCCGATTATTGGCACCAAATCTTACCTAGATTTTATTCAATTACCTTATTTTAGATTACCGGGTTTTCAAAAAATTAAAAGACACGATGTAGTAGTTTTTAATTATCCAATGGAAGATTTTAGACCCATCGATAAACAAGAAAATTATATTAAAAGATGTATTGCCATTGCAGGCGACACCATTCAATTAAAGAATATGTCGGTTAGCGTAAATGGAGTGGCAGAAGAATTACCTGTGGAGTCTCAAACAAATTACTTAGTAAAAACAGACGGTACCGCTTTTAACGATAAAGCTTTAATGGCATTAGCTATTTACGAGTATGGTAGGGTTTCGGAAGATGGCGATTATATATTTACCTTAACCAAAGCCAACGCAGAAAAGTTGCAATATTTTGCCAATGTAAGAAGTGTATCTCCTGCATTTAGAGAGCATGGACAATACGCCGATTATGTATTTCCCTTTGATCCAAAGTTAGGTTGGAACGAAGATAATTTTGGTCCATTAGTTGTGCCTGCAAAAGGCATGACGATTAATATTACTGGAAGTAATTTAGGTTTATATAAAAGAGTAATTACCGTTTACGAAGGAAATACTTTAGAAGAAAAAGCAGATGGTATTTATATCAATGGGCAAAAGTCCGATACCTATACTTTTAAAATGGATTATTATTTTATGATGGGTGATAATCGCCACAACTCCACAGATTCGAGGTTTTGGGGATTTGTGCCAGAAAATAGAATTGTAGGAAAAGCTTTATTTATTTGGATGAGTTGGGATACCAATGGTGATTTCTTGAATAAAATTAGGTGGTCAAGAATCTTTAACGGCATCAATTAAAAATCCATATTCACTTTTAATTCGGCTGCTAATTTTTTCAAGTCTTCGTATACTATTTGATTAATTGGAATGCCAATTTTTGAATAGTTTCTAAAAGCCATCATTTCTGGTTCTCCAGGAATAATCACAGGTTGATTTGCATCTTTGGGTTT
>CANNIS010000094.1 GCA_947505035.1 Sphingobacteriales bacterium | reverse complement strand
TTTAAATTTTCTTCAGGCCCATCAAATAGAACTTCTATCTTTTCTAAATCTAATAATATGTCGTCTTTTTGTTTCAAGCCACTAAAATACTGCCGATTATTGAGAAATCCGTATTATATGTCAAAAAAAAATCCTTATTGGTACACAATAAGGATTTCTAGGATAAATAAATGAATTATTTATTGTTGCACAATCATTGCAACAGTAATGGCACGCGTAATAGCGTTGGTACCTTCAATATTTTCTACCACAAATATTCCTTTTTTACCTTTTATAGTTTCAAAAGCGATAATTGAACCAATTTTGAGTTTATTGATTTTGGTATCCGATAAATTAACCGCATATTTTAATAAAATAGAATCATTTTGTACCTCATCAACTATTTCGTGAGTCAATGAATCACTGATGTTTTTAAATTTAGTACTATTTCTAGTCGTCCAATTTATTATTTCGGGCCATGGATTATCGGTAGTAATGGTATTTGAAAAAACTGCAGCGGCTGGCGATGCAACCGTATTAGAATCTGTTAAGATATTTCCTTTACCAAAATAATAAATAATATCTACACTGTCTTGTCTTTTAGTAGCAGTATCTAAAATATAGGTTAAACCCGTAATGGTATTGATAAATGGATGTCCTGCTAATGCTTTTGGCGTATTTCTATCTGTTAAATAAATAGTGCCATATCTATTAATTGGATTGTATTTGGGGAGTTGTGGAGGTTCTGTTTCTGTACAAGCAATTATAATTATTGACATTAATATATAAATGAGTAGTAATCCTTTTGTTGTTTTCATATTTTAGATTTGTGATTTTAAGTAATTGGTACTATCAGGTCCTTTATTTGCCAGTAAATCAAAAATACTTAAATTTTCAATAAATCCGTTTTTCGTTTCAAATACTTGCGTATAAGGGTTTATTTTAGAAGGATATGCGAATTTTTCGGCTATTGGATCAAAGTTAATTTGTGGCGATAATTTGAGTAGTTTATTGATTGTTTCAAGTAAAGCTAAATTGAATTCCCATAAATATTCAAATTGTTTGTTGGCATAAAAAGGATGAAAATGATGCTCGTAAAATTCAAAATAGGGAGATCTTCGATAACTAGATTCTAAACTTTTCCAATGTCTTTTTTGCCAAGGTTCTTCGTATGCAATCGGAATCGCTTTATAAAAACGATCTGCCGGTGCAATTTTACCAGTTGGAATCACTAATAGCAATGGCCCATTTGCAGAGGCAATAAGCGTTCTATTCCTTTCCGTTCCTCTATCGTAATATTCCTCAATATTCATATTGATGGTATCTAATTGTGCAAAAAGACAATATTGTTGAATGGAGGGTAAGTAATTTAATTGCATGATTTATTTTAAAAACGGAACATTTAAATTGAAAAATCGAAAATAATGCATTTTTTTAGGATTTATATAGAAATCTTGGCTAATTTCAGGCTTTATTTAACTTATTATATGAAAGTTATTGTCAGACTCTTCGTGCTATTATTTGTGTTATTGTTTGCAAATGCCAGTTTTGCAAAAAAAATAAAAGCCAGTTTTTCCTATTATACTTTTAATACCCCCGAGGCAAAACCCTACATAGAAACCAATATATCTATACTGGCTAGTTCTGTTAATTTTACCAAAATAGCTAATGGTAAATTTCAAGCGAGTGTAAAAGTGCGCGTGCGTTTTTATATACAAAGAGAAGAGTTAAAGAGCCAAGAAACTTATAATTTATTATCTGCTATTGTTACTGATACATCTCAATTACAATTTCAATTTATAGATCAAAAAAGATATCCGCTTGGTAATGGAGATTACACTATTGAATTATCGCTTTCGGACAATAATGATGTCCAAAATTCAGTCTCTTTAAAAGAAGATTTTAAAATTGATTTTCCGGCAGGGCTTATTCATTTTTCTGATATCGCATTATTAGAATCCTATACAAAAGAGCAGAATAATAGCGTTTACAGCCGAAATGGCTATACCCTTACCCCTATGGTTGATAATTTTTATCCAACCAATATACATCAACTCAAATTTTATAATGAAATATATAATACCCAAACTTTAGCACCTAATGAGCAATTTTTATTGACTTATTTTTTAGAATTTGATGGAGGTGCAAAACTTAATTCTTTTATTCAACAACAAAAAATTAGCGCTAAAAATGTAATTATTAATTTAGGTGAATTTGATATTACCGATTTACAAAGTGGTAATTATAATTTAGTGATCGAATTACGCAATAAAATGAACGAAGTAATTGCGTATAAAAAATGTTATTTCCAAAGAAGTAATAAGTCTTTAGGAAAAGATTTAGAAGCGGTAACTACTTTAGCTATTAATAATTCTTTTGCGGCTAATTATACTTTAGGCCAAATGAAAGACAATATAGCTTGTTTAAAGCCTATTTCGACACAAAACGAACTCGCATACGAAAAGACCTTAATGGCCAATTTAGAATTGAACCAAATGAAGCAATTTTTAGTGTATTTCTGGACTAAAAGAAATCCTACTGATGCTGCAAATGCTTGGTCTAATTACGAATTAGAGGTTCAAAAGGTGAATAATTCTTATGGCTCCAAAATAAATAAAGGCTACGATACCGACAGAGGTTATATCTATTTAAAATATGGCGCTCCTAATGTGGTTAGAACAAGCGATATGAATGTGAGGGCTTTTCCATATGAAATTTGGAGATTTTATAAAATAGGCACCTTTACCAATAAAAGATTTGTGTTTTTTAGTCCAGATAATTTAAAAAACGAAATGGTTTTATTGCATTCCGATTTATTTGGGGAGCGTTACGATCCACAGTGGAAATACAAAATTTTATCGAGGTCTATGAAAAATAATCCAGACGAAGCAGAGCCCAATTCGGATGATAGTTTTGGAGATAAATTAGATGCAGATTTCAATGACTAAACTGCTCTCGAAATTTGCAATATTGCTGTTAAATGGCATCGCTAGATTGCCATTTGGCCTATTGTATTTCCTTTCTGATTGCTTATATCTATTGGTTTATACCGTTTTTGGCTATCGTAAAAAGGTAGTCAGGGTAAACCTTGCAAATTCTTTTCCAAATAAAAATTTACAAGAATTACGCCAAATTGAGCGCGATTTTTACCGAAATTTATGCGACACCATTATCGAAACCATTAAGTCTACTCATATAACCGAAAAAGAAATTAAAGAAAGAGTGAGCTTGGTAAATAAAGAATATGTAGCAGAACTTTATGCTAAAAACAAAAAGATTTTTGCTATGCAGGGTCATTATGTAAATTGGGAATGGCCTGCCCTAGCCTGGTGTATCATGTATCCAGGTAAATCTATTGGTATTTATAAACCATTGACAAATCCTTTTTTTGATCAATATTATTTCGACTTTAGATCGAGGTTTGGTATGCAACCCATAGCCATGAATGATGTAGCTAGAACCCTTATCGCTAAAAGAAATGAGGCTTATACCTTAGGAATAATTTCAGATCAAACACCTGTTGATACGGATGCAGCTTATTGGACAACTTTTTTAAATCAACCAACTGCTGTGTTTTTAGGAACCGAAAAATTAGCGAAACAATTTGATGCCACTATTTTATTTTTAAAAGTGAATCGAATTAAAAGAGGATATTATGAAATGGAAATGGTGCCTATTTGTGAAAACCCAAAGGAAAGCGATTTATATGAAATTACCGAAAAACATGTTCGCTATTTAGAATCTATTATATTAGCAAAACCTGCAGATTGGTTATGGTCTCATAGGCGTTGGAAACACCAACCATCTGCAGAAAACAAACAAAAATTCCAATTATAATGAAGCAGAATCCCAGTGTTGCAGTTGTTATATTAAATTGGAATGGTCAAAAATTACTGAGTGAATTTTTACCATCAGTTGTGGCGCATACCCCTGCTCCAACGGCAATTATATTAGCAGATAATGCTTCTACAGACGAATCTATTGCTTGGACTGAAACAAATTACCCTGCTGTTATTACCCTAAAAAATGAAGCAAATTTAGGTTTTGCTGCAGGTTATAATTTAGCATTAGCTAATTTAAACTACGATTATTTTGTGCTCTTGAATTCGGATGTAGCAGTTACTGAAAACTGGATAAATCCTATTATTCAATTAATGGAAAACGACGCTAAAATTGCCGTTTGTCAACCAAAAATTTTAAGTTACCGAACGCCCGAAAGCTTTGAATATGCTGGGGCTGCAGGCGGTTATATGGATTTATTAGGCTATCCTTTTTGTAAAGGCCGAATATTTGAAACCCTTGAAAACGATACAGGCCAGTACAACGCTAATGAAGAAATTTTTTGGGCATCTGGTGCAGCATTTTTTGTTAGAGCCGATTTATTCAAATTAGCTGGCGGATTTGACAAAGATTATTTTGCCCATATGGAAGAAATTGATTTGTGTTGGCGATTAAAAAATATGGGATATAAAATTATGGCTTGTAACGAGTCTACCGTATACCATTTAGGTGGCGGTACCTTGAGCGAAACCAACCCACAAAAAACTTATCTAAATTTCAGGAATAGCCTATATACCTTAAGAAAGAACCTACCATTACATACCGCATTTGGCTTGTTATTGATTCGTCATGTACTAGATTTAGTGGCTTTACTTAAGTTTTTATTAACTGGAAAATTTAAACATGCTTTTGCCATTAATAGAGCCCACTATGCTTTTTTAATGAACCAGCGAACTTGTGTAAATAAGAGAAAAGATTTATTAAAATTATTTAAGAAAAGCAATAGAACCGGACAATACAAGAGAAGCATTGTCTACGATTATTATATATTAAAGAAGCGAAAGTTTAGCGATTTATCAGTCAGAAACTTTTTCAGATAATAAATAATTGATGGCTAAAGTGTAACTTTTAAATCCAAAACCTGCAATAATACCAATGCATTTTTTGGCTGTTAAAGATTCGTGTCTATAAGCCTCTCTAGCATAAATATTACTAATATGTACTTCTACCACCGGGCTTTCGATAGCCGAAATGGTATCTGCTAAAGACACCGAGGTGTGCGTATAACCACCAGCATTCAATATAATTCCATCTACACGGTAGCCAACTTCTTGTATTTTATTAATTAATTCACCTTCCACATTACTTTGAAAATAGTCGAACTCGATGTTCGGATACTCTTTTTTAATTTGTTCATAATAATCTTCAAATGGTTTTTCTCCGTATATTGTGGTTTCTCTTTTACCAAGAAGATTTAAATTTGGTCCGTTGATGATGCAAATTTTCATAAATTATGGATTG
>CANNIS010000093.1 GCA_947505035.1 Sphingobacteriales bacterium | reverse complement strand
GGCTTCACTAGCACGATTTTTAGCCCCTCTAACGAAACCGGAAGCGATTCGAACTCATTTCCCCTACCCGAAGCAAACATGGGCTTATTTTCAATGAAAAAAGCACAGTCGCTTCCCAGCTGATTGCAATAAGCGATCATTTGTTCCTTTGACATATTTAAATTGAAATAAGCATTTAGGAGTTGAATGAAAAATGCGGCATCGGCCGAACCACCACCCAAACCCGCTCCCATGGGAATGTTTTTCAATAATCGAATAGCGATTGGCTTAATGGCGAAATCGGCTCTGATTAGATCGAGCGCTTTTAAACATAAATTTTGTTGGGCATCGCCCGGAATTGGCAAACCAAATGTTTCCATTGCAATCCGATCACTTGGAAGCACTTCGAGGGCGTCGTGTAAACGAACAGGATAAAAAATGGTTTCGATGTTATGGTAACCATCGCTCCTTTTTTCAGTAATATTTAGTCCAATATTTATTTTGGCGTTCGGAAAGTTTATCATCCTTCTTTTTCCACAAGTATAGGATGGTAAAAATACATTTATTTTCTTTGTAAGAGAAGAATCCAAAGCATGAAACAATATCACCAATTAATGCAGCATGTCTTAGACCATGGCACGCACAAAGAAGATCGAACTGGAACCGGCACCACTAGTGTATTTGGTTATCAAATGCGATTTAACTTAGCCGATGGCTTTCCAATGCTCACTACTAAAAAATTACACCTCAAATCAATTTTGCATGAGCTGATCTGGTTTTTAAAAGGTGATACCAATATTCAATATCTGAAAGATAATGGCGTGAGCATTTGGAACGAATGGGCCGACGAACAAGGTAATCTAGGACCAGTATATGGTTCGCAGTGGCGTTCGTGGCCAGCGCCAGATGGTCAATCAATTGATCAAATTTCACAAGTTATTCAACAAATTAAAAACAACCCCGATTCGCGCCGCTTAATTGTAAGTGCATGGAATGTTGGCGTAATTCCACAAATGGCGCTCCCTCCTTGTCATGCGTTTTTTCAATTTTATGTAGCCGATGGCAAGCTCAGTTGTCAATTATACCAACGCAGTGCCGATATTTTTTTAGGCGTGCCTTTTAACATTGCTTCTTATGCCCTGCTCACACACATGGTTGCTCAAGTATGCAATTTACAAGTTGGTGAATTTATTCATACTTTGGGCGATGCACACTTGTATACTAATCACCTCGAACAAGCCAAACTTCAATTGACACGAGATTTCAGGACTATACCACAATTAAAAATGAATCCTGCCATTAAAGATATTTTTGATTTTAAATTTGAAGATTTTAGCATTGAAGGCTACGATCCTCACCCACACATTAAAGCAGCGGTTGCTGTTTAAATTTTAATGCAAAATAATGATAGCCTTAATTGTTGCCATTGATCAAAATAATGCCATTGGTAAAGACAACCAATTACTATGGCATTTACCTAAAGATTTAAGCTTTTTTAAAAATGTAACATCTGGTAATGCCATTATTATGGGCCGAAAAACTTTCGAGTCTATTGGCAAAGCTTTACCCAACAGAAGAAATATTGTAATAAGTTCGCAAAAAGATTTGCAATATGCTGGTGCAGAAATTACTTCTTCCTTGAATGCCGCTATTGAATTAGTAGGAAACGCAGATGGCTATATTATTGGTGGCGGAAGCATTTACGACCAATCCTTAACATTAGTGGATAGGTTATACATTACCAAAGTTGCTGCAAGTTTTAATGCCGACACCTTCTTCCCTATTATCAATTGGGATGAATGGACATTGGTTTCACAAGAAGATCATCTCGCAGACGAAAAACACGCACATGCTTTTTCGTTTTGTGTTTACGATAAAAAATAGCGAAAGAAATAGATGGAAATTATTGCCGTAACAACAGCCACTCAAGCACAGTCTTTTTTAGACATGGTGCAAATTATTTATCAAAACGATGCGGTTTATGTTCGTCCGCTCGATATCGAAATCAACAATATTTTTAATCCTACTACTAATAATTTTCACCAGCATGGCGAGGCTGCCCGATGGATCTTAAAAGATGGGGGCAATACCATTGGCCGAGTGGCTGCATTCATCAATCAGAAAAAAGCCTACAGCTTTGAGCAGCCTACCGGTGGCATGGGTTTCTTTGAATGTATTAACAATGCGAGTGCAGCAAAACTATTAATGGATACGGCGCGCAATTGGCTGCAAGCTCGCGGCATGGAAGCCATGGATGGACCTATAAATTTTGGAGAGAACGATAATTTCTGGGGCCTACTCATTCAAGGCTTTACGCATCCGGCAGTTGGCATGAATTACAATCCAAATTATTACCAAAGTTTGTTTGAAAACTATGGTTTTAAAATGTATTTCGAACAGATTTCGAATCATACGGACGTTTACAAACCGCTTCCCGAAAGATTTGCAAAAATTGCCGATTGGGTTTCGAAAAAACCGGGTTATAGCTTCGAGCATTTAAAGCTTTCGAATTTAAATAAGTACTCTCAAGATTTTCAAAATATTTATAACGATGCTTGGCAATTTCACGAAAACTTTAGCCCCATGAGCCATCAAACGGTGTTAGAAAGTTTAGAGAAAATGAAATCCTTTATAGATGAACGATTCATTTGGTTTGCTTATGTCAATGGCGATCCGGCCGCATTTGTAATTACCATTCCAGATGTGAACCAGGTGATCAAATACATGAATGGCAAAACTAATTGGTTCGCCAAATTGAAATTTACCTATTACCGAATGATCGGTAAAATGGACCGTTTACGCGTAGTGATTATGGGCGTAAAACCTGCGTATCAAAAATCGGGCTTAGAATCTGCATTAATTATGAAGAGCATTGAGATGATAAGAAAGACAAATCAATACAAAGAAATTGAGTTGTCTTGGGTGGGAGATTTTAATCCTAAAATGCGAGCCCTACACGAATCTGTTGGCGCCGTATTAGCCAAAACACATTATACTTACAGGTGTTTGTTTAGCAATACCAAAGACTTTAAAAGAGCCACTGTAATTGCTCGAGATACAAAGGAAAAGGCCGTTTCAGACAAAACTGAATAAGTAAATTTCCTGATTTTAAATAGATTAAGTAAATGTTGATTAATAATTAGGATTAACATTTGCAGATTTAACAGAAACTTGTACATTTGCAGACCTTGAAAAAGGGAACGATTTCGTAGCTCAGCTGGTAGAGCATAACACTTTTAATGTTGGGGTCCTGGGTTCGAGTCCCAGCGGGATCACAAAAAACCACTCTGAAAAGAGTGGTTTTTTTTTGTGGGGTTTAATTAAAAATGCTTGCAGGAAATAAAAATATTGAGCAATTATAATACATCAACCATATTCAACCTTATTTCTTCACAGCCCTTGACATCCTATAAATAATCTTGTATAATTGCTAATACTTTTAGCATTATGCCTCTTAATAACTCTCAACATGCCGCTGTCGAGCTCATTTTATGCGAAAACAGCGTCGAATTATCCCTTCCGCTATTGTCTAGCAGCATCAGTGCGGGCTTTCCTTCGCCGGCGCTCGATTTTATCGACCTCAAGATTGATTTAAATACCCATTTGATTAAACACCCATCGGCTACTTTTTTTGGTAGGGTAAAAGGCTATTCGATGAAAGATGCAGGCATTGGCGATGGCGACCTGATCATCATCGATAAAAGTATTCCACCTAGTAATGGAAAAATTGCAGTTTGTTATTTAGATGGTGAATTTACGCTCAAGGAAATTAAAATCATCGATAAAGAAATTTGGTTGATGCCCGCCAATAGCGCATACAAAGGCATCAAGATGGAAGCCTTTCATCATTTAGTCGTATGGGGCGTAGTAACTTATGTGATTAAAAAAATACCATGTTCGCTTTAGTCGATTGTAATAATTTTTACGCTTCTTGCGAGCGTTTATTTCGGCCCGAATTAAACGGTAAACCAGTAGTGGTTTTATCGAATAACGATGGCTGTGTAATTGCACGCAGCAACGAAGCAAAAGCCATAGGAATTCCTATGGGCGCGCCCGCCTATCAATACGACGCGCTATTTCGTAAACACAGCGTAAGTGTATTCTCTGCTAACTTTCCGCTCTACGGCGACCTCAGTAATCGGGTGATGCAAATTTTATCGGAGTACAGTCCCGAAATAGAAATTTACAGCATCGACGAATTATTTTTAAAGCTCGTTGGTTTTGATTTTTTCGATTTGCAAAATTACGGAACAAGCATGCGAGAAAAAGTATTCACTTGGACCGGCATCCCCATTAGCGTAGGCATTGCACCAAGCAAAGCTTTATCAAAATTGGCCAATCGCATTGCAAAAAAATATCCCGAAAAAACCGCAGGCGTATACATTATAGACAGCGAAGAAAAAATAATCAAAGCGCTCAAATGGTTGAAAATAGAAGATGTTTGGGGCATTGGTTCGCAGCTAAGTAAAAAATTAAAAGCCATCAATGTGTTTAGCGCTTACGACTTTACATTGACCAACGATGCTTGGATTAAAAAAAATATGGGCATTGTGGGTATTCGTTTAAAAAGAGATTTACAAGGTTTACCTACCCTAGATTTAGAAAGCCTTGGCGCAAAAAAAAACATTGCTACCACCCGAACTTTCGACCGCAACACCAACGATTTAAATTATTTAGAAGAACGGGTATCTACTTTTGCCGTGGCTTGCGCCGAAAAACTACGCAAACAACAATCGTGTTGCAATAGTTTGCTGGTGTTTATTCATACCAATGGGCATCGACAAGATTTAGCGCAATACCACCAACATATTTTAGTGCAACTCCCCTTTCCTACTAACTCTAGTATCGAGCTTTCCCAATTTGCAACCGCAGCCTTAAAAAAAATATTTCAAGCGGAATATCAATATAAAAAAGCCGGTGTAATGGTACAAGACATTACACCCGAATACCAAAAACAATTATCCGTATTTAATAATAGTAACGAGCTACATGCCCCACTGATGAAGGCATTTGATAAAATAAATAATATATTTGGTCAACAAAAAATAAGGTTAGGCTCGCAAGATCGTCGCATTTGGAAAATGAAACAAGAACGACTATCGCCTAGGTACACCACTAAATTAAGTGATATTATAATCGTAAAAGTATAATGTGTTTTCATTCTAAACAATCACAAACTGCGCAAGCACTTGAGCAGCGGTTCAAAGCCAAAGTGGCCGATGGCATTAGCATTGAGCCTACTATCTATAATGGTTTCAGCTTTCCAAAAACACCCATCATTACCAAGCAGCAACCCGATAAAATTATTTTATCGAATTGGGGACTCATGCCTAGCTGGGCTAAGGATACTAGTTTTAGAAAAAATACCTTGAATGCCAGAGTAGAAACCCTTCAAGAAAAACCTTCTTTTAAAAACTATGTACAAAATAGGTGTTTAATTATTGCCGATGG
>CANNIS010000092.1 GCA_947505035.1 Sphingobacteriales bacterium | reverse complement strand
TGAGTTTTTTGCAACAGCTTCGCTGTTTTCGGGATTAGCTCACTGCGTTCGCTGATCCCTTCCTCAACAGCTTCGCTGTTTTCGGGATTAGCTCACTGCGTTCGCTGATCCCTTGGGCACCTTTGGTGGATCAAGCTTTAAGCCCAAACAGCTACGCTGTTTGGGGGCTTTTTGTTTTAAAAAAAACCTTTTGAAAAAGCGTTTCAAGATTTTTTTTAAAACAAAAAGCCCAATTCTTTCAGAATTGGGCTTAAAGCTTGCGGTGAGAGAGGGATTCGAACCCTCGGTACAGTTACCCGTACGACAGTTTAGCAAACTGTTCCTTTCGGCCTCTCAGGCATCTCACCGGCGGGTTGCAAATATAGTATTTCCGATACGACCTCCAAAAAAAAATCTTGATTTTAAGCTAAATTAAAGCTAATAACAAGAGTGTTAGCGAACAAAAATAATGCATAAAATAAAAAAACCTTCCGATTGGGAAAGTTTTGTACTAATTGTAGTCCGGATAGGATTCGAACCTATGACCTACGGTTTAGAAAACCGTTGCTCTATCCAGCTGAGCTACCGAACCAATTAATGGACGCAAATAACGGAAAAATTAATGAGTTTTAGCTAAAAAAAATAAAAAAATATGCTTTTAGCTTACAAAACTGCACTTTTCAACACGTTTTTATCAACTAACTTGATAATGAATAAAATGCAAAAGTGCTGCAAAAATTTAATGTTACTTATTTGTTAATAAACTTCTTTCAAAACCGCTTTTTTTGGCACTAAAATTGTTTATATTTGAGTTTTGGTCAAAATTTAAACCTATGAAGAGAGTACTTCAAATTCTTTTATTGCTATGCGTTTTCATTACTGCAAATGTAAGCACTTTACAAGCTTCCCATTTGTTAGGTGGAGAGATTACTTGGAAATGCGTAAGTGCTGGCGGTACGCAAAAATATAAATTTACAGTTGTGGTTTACCGTGATTGTACCGGTTGTTTGGGCTGTTTAGGAGATGATGACGATTTGAAAGTTTGGAATATGAATGGGGTTTTGAGTACGACTAAAAACGTAGGATTACTCAATCCACCAGCAACTACGAATCAATCAATTAAATTAACTAGAGTTTCCAAAAAAGACATTTCGCCAACTTGTAATTTTCCTACAAATGATCCACTCAACTGTGAAATAGGTGAAAAGGGAGCTGTAGAAAAACATGTTTACGAATCAGGCCTTATCGATTTTTCAGGTATTGCGCCACCTACCGATGCCAATACGCCTATTCGATTTACTTGGGAACAAAATGCAAGAAATACTTCTTCAAATATTCTCATAACAAGTTCAATGACTTTGATTTCTAATATGTATCCATTTTATCCAAATGGATCTACATCAGCAAAACCAATTTCTTCTTGTTTCGATAATGCTCCAACATTTACTGAATCACCTGCATCTTTACTTTACACTTCGGGTCAAGATTTTATTTTCAATAACAATGCGATTGACTTAGACTTAGATAATTTGTATTATGATTTAGATGATCCAATTGTAGAAGGAACGGCATCTATAAATCCTAATGTAAGACAAGACCCCGCAGAGATTTGGGCAAACTATGATGTTTATAACAAAAACAATCCATTTGCTTTATCACCAAGTCAATATTCTTACAACCATGCTACTGGAGAATTTAAGTTTAAGCCGCTTACTGCTGGTGCATTTTGTTCGGTAATTAAAGTTTCTTCTTACAAATGTGATCAAAAGGTATCAGAAGTTTTTCGCGATTTTCAAGTGGTAATTCTTGTACCAAATGCAAATCAAAATACCAATCGTTTTCCTACAGTTTACCCTCCATTTGCAGGTGGTAAATCAAATTACATAGAAGTTACTGCTGGTAATACCTTGCGTATACCTATTATTATTCGCGACTCGCTCGCTGGTACAGGTGCGGGTTTAAGTCCGCAAAGTTTGGACTTAACCGTAAATGGAATTGCCATGGGTTCTCTAAATGCAGATACGCTTTTGGGTTGTCCATTCCCGCCTTGTGCAATGCTTTCCAGAAAGAAAAATAATTTAACCTATAACCTAACAGACAATGTTAAACCAGTGCCGATTCAAAATGTACCGGGTGAAATTTTTGGTTATGGATATAATTTTGGTGCACAATACAATGATACAGTTTGGTTATATTGGCCTACGAAATGTTCTAACTTAGACAAAGCAGATAATTGCAATGGATTAGAATCAAGTTTATATAATTTCGTTGTTTCTGCTAAAGATAATTTTTGCCGTGTTCCTGCAAAAACAATCAGGACTTTTGCAGTCAATATTATGCCGCCTAATTTTTACTTATCACCACCAATTAAATGTATTACCTATAACCAAGAAACTAAAAATGTATTTTTAACTTGGGGTATTTCACCAGGAGATACCAACACATTTGTGCGTTACGAATTGTATAGAGATAATGTAATGATCTATTCTACTACGAATAGAAAGCAATACGATTATATAGATTTCAATCCACCAAAAGGGGATACATCCGAATATTATGTGCGTGCAGTAAATTTATGTGGGGTAGACGATGAAGTCTATCCAGTTCGTCCAATGAGGTTGACTGCAAATTTTGCAAGAAGTAATCAAGCAAGGTTAGTTTGGAATGGCATCCGCTCTTTCAAATTCTCATCAAACAAAGGTTATACTGTATATAGAAGCGAAACAATTAGTCCTTATACTTGGGTGCCAATTGTAGATGGAGATGGTGACACTACCAATACTTCCGCAATTGATAATTATAATTTATGTAACGATACTACTTATTATAAAGTAGAAAGTTATGATACCATTCGTTGTAATTCTGTGTCGACTATTGATACTATTTTTCATCAAAAAATTACTGCGGCTTTTCATTATGATACCGTTTGTTTAGGTACACCAACAAATTTTTATTTAGATACTTTGTACGGAGGTATTCCACCTTATTCAACAGTTAGGTGGTTAGGCTACGAGGGTTTTGCAGCTGGTAATAACGATACGGTAAGCTATACCTATCCTAGTCCTGGAGTTAAGAAATTTACATTTACCGTAATCGATTCAAAGGGTTGTCGAATAGATATTTCGGATTCTGTTTTAGTTTGGCCTTTACCAGACGTAAAGTTAGTTCATGACTCCGCCTGTCCAGGTTCTATTATTAATTTAACAGCAGTGGTCAGTCCAACCACACCACATATAAAATTTTATGAATGGACTGGCGATAATGGTTTAATGACACTTGTCTATGATTCATTAAATTTAATGAATCCAGCTAAATGGATTTTTGCTTCTGATGGTGGCGGAGGTTTAGGTCGCGGAAAATTCGGAATTCAATTAAGGGTTATCGATGTGAATGGTTGCGAAACTATTTTAAAAGATACCATTGAAACAGGAGAACCCTACGTAGAAATTTTGGGTGATACCAGCATGTGTGTTTCGCAAGAAGATACCATTAAAATTAAACCATTCTTTTTAACCTTACCATTCAATACCGTTCAATGGTATGATAACACAACGGGGTCATTACTATACCAAGGTGGTTACGAAATGCCAGCTACAAAATTAGCAGGTCGCAGGTATGTAGATTTACGCGTAGATATTGAAGATGCAAAAGGCTGTTCTGGTTCGGGTAGAAAATCATTTAAACTTTCTCCTGCAGTTAAGTTTACTCCAGACTCTGTTTGTATTGGAGATTTAGTAGACTTTACTTTGAAGTTTGCACCAAATTCGGATACCAATAGTTTTACTTATTTGTGGGAATTAGATGCAAATACAATTTCAACAGATCGTTTCCCAATTCATACTTATAATTTTGCAGGTCCTAAAACAGTAATCATAACCGTTTCTGATCCAGTGAATGGTTGTAATACCGTAATCAGAAAAGACATTACGGTACGTCCTCCTATGGATTATGATATTGTTATCAATACTAAGTGCGCTGGAGAACCCATTGTCATGTTCCCAACTATTTTCTCTGGAGTTGATATTGCTTGGGAATGGACCATTAATGAATATCCAGATGTAATTCCAAATAATACTCTAAATTTTAATACAAAAACCGTGAATTATGTTTTCCCTCCATCAGATGGTTATTACAGAATTCAATTAAAAATCAATGATAAAAATACAGGATGTTGGACTAAAAAAGACACCATTATTAAGTTATTTAACCAACCAGATATCGATTTCTGGGTTGATTCTTTGAATTGCAAAGGCAAGTTCACACAATTTATCTCTAGTGTAACTGGTAGTATAAATGGCGGTAATAACTTTAGATATGTTTGGTCTGGCGATGATAATTTATCAGATTCGGTAGCATTTCCAATCCATTTCTATGCAAATGGCTCTATTTATTATTTAGTTACTTTATCTGTTATTAACGATTCTAATTGTATCGTAAGTAAAACTAAAAATGTAAGAGTTTGTGACGACAACAGCACAAAAGTTTATGTTCCTGAAATTTTTAGTCCTGGAGGACAAGACAATGCTAATTTAAGTGTATTCTATACTAATGTTGATAAATTCGAAATTAGAATTTTTAATAGATGGGGGATAGAAGTGTTTAAATCTGACGATCCAAAATTTGCATGGGATGGGAAAGATACTACCGGCGAATTGGTCTTACCAGGTGCGTATGTTTATATAGTAAACGCTTCGGGTTTAGGCAGAAAAAACCTATTAGTAAAAGGCACCATTGCCGTAAAGCGTTAGTAAAAAATAAAACAAAATAATATTGGCATCGTATTTGTGTTATACGATTTATTAAAAACAATTTTATGAAAAAAATAATTTACCTGTTTTCATTTGTCATCATTCTTTTCTCTGGAACAGCCAAAGCCTCGCATTGCGTGGGTTATGACATGACTCTAATTTCATTAGGGAATGATTTATATAAATTTAGGTTAGTTGGTTATAGAGATGTTACTGGTATTAGTTTAGCTAATTCATATAACTTTGGTATTTATAAGAATTCAGACAATAGTTCAGCACCTACATCTACTATGGTTGTGAATAAAATTTCGCAAGTGGCTATTGCTTATGATGCAAAAGATTGTCCGCCTCCTGGAGCCGATTTAAAAATAGAAAAGTGGACCTACGAATCTGCAGCCATAAACTTGTCAGCATTTAATTCAGGTACCGGTTATTACGTTTCAAGTGGAGAGTGTTGCAGAAACCCCGGCGTAAAAAATGTGATCAATTCTGGAGGCGCTGGAATTGTTTTTACCATGGAATTTCCACGTTTAAATTCTACTGCGCCTACTCGTTTTAATTCTTCTCCTGAGTTTAAAAAAGCGCCTCTCGCTTTCTTTTGTGTGGGTAAACCCTATACCTTAAATTGGAATATTGTGGATCCTAACGGCGACTCAATGGTTTATTACGTTGCGCAATCTTATTCAGGAGGTACAACTAAACCATTTACAGTAATTGATTATGCTCCAGGCTATAATTTATACTACAACAACAT
>CANNIS010000091.1 GCA_947505035.1 Sphingobacteriales bacterium | reverse complement strand
TTACCACCCTCATTAAAAAATATTTTCAAAGAATTAAATAGCGATTTAAATACAAATCTAACAAATGGCGATTTGAGCGAATGGGCAAAACAAGGTGTGCTATTATTGAATACCGTTTTAACAGTTGAACAAGCTAGTCCAAATGCGCATCAAAATAAAGGCTGGGAAATGTTTACCGATCAAGTGATTCGCTTGCTGAATGAACACCATCAAAATCTCGTTTTTATACTTTGGGGCAAACTTGCGCAATCAAAAATTAAATTAATAGATACCACAAAACATTTTTGTATTCAATCGGCACACCCATCTCCACTGGCGGCTTACAGAGGTTTTTTTGGTTCTAAACCTTTCAGTAAAACCAATAATTATTTAAAAAGCCTAGGTAAAACACCTATAGTTTGGTAATATTTCTTAATTTAGTTTGTATCAAAAAAATATGTCCGAAAAATCTTTAGATCAAGTACACCGCAGTGTCAAAATTCCCTCGGGTAAAAACCCTTGGAAAAAGCTTTTTGCTTTTGTGGGACCGGCATACCTGGTGAGTGTAGGTTATATGGATCCGGGCAATTGGGCAACCGACATTGCGGGCGGCAGTGTTTTTGGCTATCAACTAATTTGGGTTTTATTGCTTTCTAATTTAATGGCGCTTTTATTGCAAAGTTTAAGCGCGCGTTTAGGCATTGTGCGCGGGCTCGATTTAGCGCAGGCTTCGCGTGCCAGTTATCCTGCAATCATTAATATTCCATTATATATTTTGGCCGAAATTGCCATTGCGGCTTGCGATCTTGCCGAAATTATTGGTATGGCCATTGGCTTGCAATTATTATTTGGTATGCCTTTAATTGTGGGCATTTCGATTTCGGTACTCGATACCATTTTGCTTTTATTTTTAATGAACAGGGGCATTAAAATACTCGAACGATTTATTATTTCTTTAGTGGTAATTATTGGCATTTCTTTTTTAATAGAAATGTTTATTGTGCAGCCAGATTTTGTAGCCATTGGCAAAGGCTTTATTCCATCGGCTTTGAGCGCCGATGCTTTGTATATTGCCATTGGTATTATTGGCGCAACAGTAATGCCGCATAATTTATATTTACATTCTTCTTTGGTTCAAACCCGTTCGATTAAAAAAACTTTTAAGGGCATGAAAGATGCCATCAAGTATAATTTTATTGATTCGACCATTGCACTAAATTTGGCATTTTTTGTGAACGCAGCCATTTTAATTTTAGCAGCTGCCGCATTTCATAATAATGGTTTTCAGCAAGTAGCCGAAATTCAAGATGCACACCGTTTACTTTCGCATATTTTTGGAAATTTAGCGCCTACCTTATTTGCCATTGCTTTAATATGTGCTGGCCAAAGCTCAACGGTAACAGGCACTTTGGCCGGGCAAATAATTATGGAAGGTTATTTGAATTTACGCATTAGGCCTTGGCTGCGTAGGTTAATTACCCGTTTGCTAGCGGTAGTTCCAGCTATGTTTACCATCTATTATTTCGGCGAAGCTTCGCTCGGAAAACTACTTATTTTTTCGCAGGTAATTTTGAGTTTGCAATTAGGCTTTGCCATTATTCCACTTATTCATTTTACTTCTGATAAAAAAGAAATGAAAGCATTTGCCATTGGTTGGAAAGTAAAATTAATGGCTTGGCTTGCGGCAATTATTGTAGTTAGCTTAAATGTGAAATTGGTGATTAACCAATTAAATAGCTGGTTAGCGCTTACGCCAGACAATTTAGATTCAAAAGAAATAGGCGTGATTATTTGTTTGCTACTATCGGCCATTTTATTGATTTATATTTTTCTTGCACCATTTTTTAATATTCAATTCACTAAAAATTTAATTCCTCATGGCATTGCAGAAAACTTTAGTTTAGAAATTCCTGCTAAACCCAATAGAATTGCTATAGCAATTGGTTTTTCGGCTGTAGATAAAAAAACGATTACCGCTGCCATACAGCAAGGTGGAACCGAAGCCACTTATTTGTTAATTCATAGTATAGAAACGGTGAATGCCAATTATGCGGGCCAGGCTAGCGACGACCACGAGAGTAGGACAGATCGTATTAACTTAGAAAAATACCAACAAGATTTAATGGCCCAAGGCTACCAAGTAGAAATTGCTTTAGGCTATGGCAATCCGGCCAAAGCCATTGCGCAAATTGTGAATCAATCCGAAATAGATTTATTGGTTTTGGGTGCACATGGCCATAAAGGAATAAAAGATATTATCTTTGGCACCACATTAGATTCGTTAAGGCACCATGTAAAAGTGCCTGTATTAATTATTCGATAAACATGACTGCCGGGGTACTGATTAAAAATAAACAAGCCAATTTTGAATACTTTATTATTGAAAAATATGAAGCGGGTATTCAATTAATGGGTACCGAAATTAAATCCATTAGGGCTGGCAAGGCCACTATAACCGATGGTTATTGCAGCTTTATTGGCAACGAATTATTTTTAATGAACATCCACATTGCCGAATATTCTTTCGGTTCATTTTATAATCATGCACCTAAGCGCGAGCGCAAATTATTATTAAATAAAAAAGAGCTCAAGAAAATTCAAGGTAAATTAAAAGATGTGGGTATGACCATTATTCCACTTGCCATTGTGATCAACGAGCGTGGTTTTGCCAAAGTTGAAATTGGAATAGCTAAAGGGAAAAAATTGCACGACAAACGCGATACTTTAAAAGAAAAAGACGCAAAAATAGAAATGGATCGTCGCTTAAAATAGTTTTTAATTAAAAACTACCATGCTTGCTCGCCTATCAAAGGCACAAATCTAAAGGTTTCTAGCTCTTGTGTATGAAATTCTTTTTCGCTGATACGCGTCACTAAATTCATTTTTTGATTTTTTTCATCGCCAACCGGAATCACCATTTTACCTGTAATTTTTAATTGCGCTAATAAATTTGTTGGAATTGTAGGCGCGCCTGCGGTGCAAATAATTTTATCGAATGGACCTTTTTCTGCTAGCCCTTTTGAGCCATCTCCAAAAAATAAATAGGCCTCTAATTTTAATTGATTAAAAAGCGCTTTCGTTTTTTCGTATAATTCTTCTTGCCTTTCTATCGAATAAACTTCGGCACCTAAGGCTAACAATACAGCTGTTTGATAACCCGATCCAGTACCAATTTCTAATACCACATCGCCTTCAGAAATACCTAATAATTGACTTTGGTAAGCCACCGTATGCGGATGCGAAATAGTTTGTCCTGCACCAATTTGAAAAGCTTTGTCTTCGTAAGCATGGTCCCAGAAATCTTTAGGAAAGAAAAAATGTCGAGGAACTTCTGCGATAACCGCCAATACCTTTTCGTCGTTGATGCCTTTTTTCTGTAATTGGGCTGCTAATAGCTTTCTTTCGCCTTTTTGGCGGTAGGTATCGGTAAATGCTGGAAAATTCATTTTTTATATACTATAAAGCCTTTATTAGCGTTAAACGTTCAGTTATTTTCTAATAAATGGCTATAATTGCGCAAATTTAAATTGTTGTATGAGAAAACAAACCCTGTTTTTAATTTTATTTGCCTTTTTTACAGCTCAGCTATTCTCATCATGCGAAGTTATCAATCCTTCTGAAGAAATACCATGTTATCTTAGAATAGATTCATTTTTATTTGTCGATACGGTGAATGGCACGCCCATTGTCATTAATAGAAATACGCAAAAAATTACCGATGCTTGGGTATTTATAGATGGTAAATTAGTGGGCATATACGATTACCCATCTGTTTTTCCATTGTTAATTACAGAAGGTACACACCGCGTAAGAGTATATGCAGGGGTGCTTAAAAATGGCAATGCCAACGACCGCGAAATATTTCCTTTTTTTACTTCTTATAATCAAGATGTCAATTTTGAGAAAGGCAAAACAGATACGATATTACCCAGATATTCATATGATAAAACCGCACTTAAATATCCAGTAGAGTGGGGCGATGATAAAGCCGAAGGGTTTGAAGGTGCTGGAACAATTTTTAAAATTGCAGCGGGCAGCGCAGCCGATACCATATTTAAAACCAGTGTAGATTCTTTGGTACTCGATGGAAATTATTCGGGCGAAATTATATTAAACAAAACCGATTCCACCCTGATTATGGAAACGTCAAAATCATATACTTTACCCACCAATCGCAGGCCTGTTTACATCGAAATTTCTTATCGCACACAAACTACTTTAAGGGTAGGATTATATGGTATTAATATTGTGTCGGGTTTGGTAACCAATGTGCCTTTTATCAACTTAAACCCTAGCAATGGCGAATGGCGTAAAGTTTATTTAAATGTGGCCTCGGAGGTTTCTTCATTTACGAATACCAAATTCAAGGTTTATATAAAAGCAGATCACCTTAAAACGCAAACACAGTCTCAAATTTTACTCGATAATTTTCAGCTTATTTATCAATGATCAATAAAAGGGTTCAAGCACTTAAATACATTATACTCGATTACAGCTCGGCAGTATTGGTATGGGTATGCTTTTTCGCTTATCGAAAAATTTATGTAGAGCCTTTAAAGTTTGGCTATAGTATTCCGCTCGATTTAGATAATAATTTTTATTTAGCTATTATTTTCATTCCAATTTATTGGATGAGTTTATACTATTTAACAGGTACCTATAAAAATGTATATAAAAAATCGAGGTTAAAAGAAATGGTGCAAACCTTTAGCCAAACATTTTTAGGGGTATTGGTAATTTTCTTTGTATTAATTTTAGACGACCAAGTAGCCAATTACACCGATTATTATTTGTCTTTTTTAACCCTGGTTACGCTACAGTTTTTCTTAACTTATATTCCTAGATTTATTATTACCACGCGTACCAAGTTTTTAGTAAAGCAGCGTGTAATTGGTTTCAATACTTTGTTAGTAGGTAGTAACGACAAGGCTTATAAGCTTTATAAAGAAATTGAAGATGCCAAAGAATCGGTGGGTTATAAGTTCTTAGGTTTTGTGAACGGCACCATTAATCATCAAAATGATTTAGCAAAACACTTAAAACAATTAGGTACTTATGCCGAAATTGCAGCGGTTGTTCGAAAATACCAAATCGACGAAGTAATTATAGCCATTGAATCTCGCGAGCACGATCATTTAAAAGCCATTATCGATGAGCTCGAAAATTCGCAAGCCGATGTAAAAATAATTCCAGATATGTACGATATCATTACCGGTTCGGTAAAAATGAATCACTTATTTGGTATTCCTTTAATTCAAATCAAAACAGATTTAATGCCTACTTGGCAAATGAATCTAAAAAGGTTTATTGATGTGGTGGTATCTCTTTTCTTTTTAATTGTGCTTTCGCCTTTATATTTAATTACTGCCATAATTGTAAAGTTGGGCTCCACTGGTCCGGTACTTTTTAGGCAAGATCGAATTGGCATGCAAGGAAAAGCCTTTAAGATCATCAAGTTTCGTTCGATGTACCTGGATGCGGAAACTAAAGGGCCACAACTTGCTAAAGAAAACGATCAAAGGATTACAAATTTTGGAAAATTTATGCGTC
>CANNIS010000090.1 GCA_947505035.1 Sphingobacteriales bacterium | reverse complement strand
TTTCAAAGATATTTTGATTTAGTTAAACCGCAATTAGAATTTAATTTTTTTATATTTGCCCTGGGTAAGTCTTATACGACCAGCTCCCTTTGAACTCCCCCAGGTTCGGAAGGAAGCAAGGGTAAAAGGTTGTAGCGGTGCGATATAAGTTGCTTACCCATTTTTTTGAATCCAATATCACCTTTATATATTTTATTATGCAGTTTTTCATCGACACAGCAAACTTAGATCAAATTAAAGAAGCACAGGCTTTAGGTATTTTAGATGGTGTAACTACCAATCCTTCTTTAATGGCTAAAGAAGGCATTGCTGGTGAAGAAAATGTAATGAAACACTACAAAGCAATTTGCGATATTGTAGAAGATAAAGTTAGCGCAGAAGTTATTGCAACCGATTACGAAGGCATGATTGCCGAAGGTGAAAAACTAGCAGCTATCGATCCTAAAATTGTAGTGAAAATTCCAATGGTGAAAGATGGCATAAAAGCTTTAAAGTATTTTTCTAAAAAAGGAATTCGTACCAATTGTACCTTAATATTTTCTGCAGGACAAGCATTATTAGCTGCAAAAGCAGGTGCTACTTATGTTTCACCATTTGTTGGTCGCTTAGATGATATCTCTTCTGATGGTATGATTTTAATTGAAGACATTCGTTTGATATTTGATAACTACCAATACGAAACACAAATTTTAGCAGCTTCTGTTCGTCATCCATTACACATTATTCAATGTGCTAAAATTGGTGCCGATGTAATGACTGGACCTTTATCTGCTATTTTGCAATTGTTAAAACACCCTTTAACCGATAGCGGTTTAGCGCAGTTTTTAGCAGATCACGCAAAAGCAAATGCTAAATAATATTTTAATTTTCTTTAACTAAGCGATATATCTTTCAGTAAAGTATTACTGGGAACCAATATGCCTTTTACCCCAACCTTTTCGCCAGCTTCGGCATCTCTTGGCCTATCGCCAATAAAATAAGAAGCCTTAGGATCTATATCGAACCTTGCCATTGCTTTTTCAACCAGCAAACTACCTGGTTTTCGACACAAACAATTGCCATTAAAATCTGGATGATGCGGACAAAAATAAATTTCAGCTATGGTAACACCTGATTTTTCCATCTCATTTAAAAAATACTGATGCATTTTATTGAGTTCGGTTAAGGTATATAAGCCCTTGGCTAAACCACCTTGATTGGTAATAACAATGATTAAAAAGCCTTGAGATTGGTATTCTTTGAGGGTTTCAGCTAAATGAGGCAATAATTTAAAATCCTCAAAACGCTTTACATAATCTCCAATTTCTTCGTTGATGATACCGTCTCTGTCTAAAAATATGGCTTTGTTCATGTGCTAAAATTACGGATTTCAAAATATTAATTATCTTCGTAGGAGAAAAAAAATAATGTCAGACAGTTTAGTCATCATTCCTACCTATAACGAGAAAGAGAACATTGAAAAAATGATTCGAAAGGTGCTTTCTTTGGAGCCCTCCTTTCATGTATTATTGGTAGACGATGGTTCGCCAGATGGCACCGGACAAATTATCAAAGATTTACAAAAAACATTCCCCGATAAATTATTTTTAATAGAACGCTCGGGTAAGTTAGGCCTAGGAACCGCATATATAGCAGGTTTCCAATGGGCATTGGCACACCAGTACCATTTTATTTTTGAAATGGATGCCGATTTTTCTCATAATCCAAATGATTTAATTAAACTCAGAGAAAACTGTGCCAATGGAGCCGATTTAGCTATTGGATCGAGGTATAAATCGGGCATCAATGTAGTTAATTGGCCAATGAGCAGGGTTTTACTCTCTTTTTACGCCTCTAAATATGTTCAATTCATTACCGGAATGCCCATCAACGATGCTACTGCCGGTTTTAAATGTTATAGAAGAGAAGTTTTACAATCAATCGATTTCAATAGAATAAAATTTGTGGGTTATGCCTTTCAAATCGAAATGAAATTTGTGACTTGGAAAAAAGGATTTAACATTATTGAAGTACCTATTATTTTTACAGATCGCAGCGAAGGCACTAGTAAAATGTCTAAAGGCATTGTAAAAGAAGCTATCTTAGGCGTAATACAAATGAAACTGATGTCTTATTTTCAAAAACCTTAATCAAAAAATGAATGCTAACCTTGATCCATCTTTCGAAAATTTAGATAACGATGACCGCGAAATAGAACGCGTGCTTCGGCCTTCTGCATTCGATGATTTTACAGGTCAGTTTAAAATTATTGAGAATTTAAAAATATTTGTAGAGGCAGCAAAAAAAAGAAAAGAAGCGCTAGACCATGTGCTTTTACATGGCCCTCCGGGTTTAGGTAAAACAACACTTTCTCATATTATTGCCAATGAATTAGGCGTTAATATTAAAATTACCTCTGGCCCGGTATTAGACAAACCAGGAGATTTAGCTGGTTTACTTACCAATTTAGAAGAAGGAGATATTTTATTTATTGACGAGATTCACCGATTAAGTCCGGTAGTAGAAGAGTATTTATACTCTGCAATGGAAGATTATAAAATCGATATTATGCTCGATAGCGGACCCAATGCGCGTTCGGTACAAATTAGTTTAAATCCCTTTACTTTAATTGGCGCAACTACTCGCTCGGGCTTATTAACCGCACCTTTGCGCGCGCGCTTTGGTATTAACGCCAGGTTAGAATACTACGACTCTAAATTATTAACAGATATTGTATTGCGTTCTTCTGGAATTTTAACCACTCCGATAACCGAAGAGGGTGCTTTCGAAATTGCTAGAAGAAGTAGAGGAACTCCTCGTATTGCCAATGCTTTACTCAGACGTACCAGAGATTTTGCCGAAATAAAAGGTAATGGAAAAATCGATACCGCCATTTCTAAATTTGCATTGAATGCATTAAATGTAGATGAATATGGTTTAGATGAAATGGATAATAAAATTTTAACTACCATTATTGATAAATTCAAAGGCGGCCCTGTTGGGCTAAAAACAATAGCTACAGCGGTTGGCGAAGATGAAGGTACGATCGAAGAAGTTTATGAACCGTTCTTGATTCAAGAAGGATTTTTAATGCGTACACCAAGAGGTAGAGAAGCGACAGAGCTAGCTTATAAGCATTTAAATAAATTACCGAATTACAAATCTAACAACCCTTCTTTATTTTAATTCAATAAATATTTTATTCTGATATCTGTATAATTCGCAATATAGCTATGCGCTTTTAAATTAACGCCTATAGCCCATTGCTTATTTAATTGATAGCTTAATTCGTGTTGATGGTAAATACGTGAATAATAATTAATTGGATCATATACATAAATACCTAGGCTACTCGCAAAGTTAACTTTACCCATATTAAAGCCAATACCCGAAGCAATACCGGATCTGTATTGACTTTGCGCCGATAAAGAATCTTGTTTTAATTTCTGTTGAACGGCTTTATCTTGATACAATGAAAAGGTAGCAATTGTAAAAAGCACGCCATTTATTTTTTTTAAGCCACTTAATTCTAATCCAAAAATCGAATATTTTTTAGTAGAAAAATTACTACTAGTAGTCGCAGCATAAAACACCGTTAAATAACTTGAAATTGATTTTTCAACTTTTGGTTTAACACGTAGACTCTTTTTATAATTGGGTTTATCGAAAAAATAATTCAAACCAACATTTACTCCAGGAAAATTTAATCCATTGTTGGGATCTTTAATGCCCCCATTCGAAATATGATTAAAAATAAAAGATAAATTTAAAGCAGTTTTAGGATTGATGAAATAATAATTACTGATGCCCAAAGCCAAGTAATTACTTATGTTTGAGCTATAAGTTAAATTTCCTGGATTGGAATTTATATCAAACTTTTTTGTTGCATATACAAATCCTGCTTGTGCTCTGATTCCAAAAACATAACGATTTGTAATGCTGTATTGTGGCTCTATAAATAAAGATGCCGAAAAAGCGTTACCCAATAAATCGGGTTTATCTAAATTAAAATAACTCCAAGAAATACCCGATTTGGGTATACAATTACAGGCATTGATATTTTCTTGGGAATCCCCTAGTTTATAATAATCGAATTGTATTCCTTGTGGCTTTGCTCCTGATATATTGGAAACCCTATTGGTTTGCGCAAATGCAGCCGTGGTATTGCCAGCAAAAGAAATACCCCTGATTTGCTGTCCTAATAACAAACTACTGAAAAACACAAAGCAAAAGAATAATAGAATTGTCCTCACCTTTTTTTTAAAATAAGCTGTAAATTTGATTAATATTTTAAATGTACATGCAAAGCCAACAATACACGCAACTGATCAAAGATACCGCAAAAAAGCTAGGATTTCAGTCTTGTGGCATTGCAAAAGCACGCTTTTTAGCCGAGGAAGAAGCTAATTTAAGTAATTGGTTAGCCCAAAAGAAACATGGCGAAATGGCCTATATGGAAAATCATTTCGATATGCGATTAGACCCTCGAAAATTAGTGGAAGGCGCAAAATCTGTGATATCGCTTAGTTATAATTATTTCACTAACACAAAGCAAATCGATCCCCATGCGCCAAAAATATCCAAATATGCATATGGCGAAGACTATCATTTTGTCGTAAAAAATAAATTAAAATCTTTACTAGCTATTATCCAAACAGAAATTGGAAATGTGAATGCAAGAGTTTTTGTAGACTCCGCTCCTATTATGGAAAAAGCATGGGCCCAACAATCGGGATTAGGTTGGATTGGAAAAAATGCCAATCTAATCAATCAACAAAACGGCTCATTCTTTTTTCTTGCAGAGATTATTATTGACATTGACTTAAGCTACGATGCCCCAATTACAGACCATTGCGGCACTTGTACAAAATGCATAGATGCCTGTCCAACAGAAGCCATTGTTGCACCCTATGTGGTTGATGGCAGTAAATGTATTTCCTATTTTACAATTGAATTAAAAAATGAATTTCCAAATGAAGTGAAAGGAAAATTTGATAACTGGATGTTTGGTTGTGATATTTGTCAAGATGTTTGTCCTTGGAATAAATTTGCCAAACCACATCAAGAAAAATTATTTGAACCTACTGATGATTTATTATCAATGAACAAAAGAGAATGGGAAGAAATTACATCAGAAACTTTTCAAGTTTTATTTAAAAATTCGGCGGTTAAACGAACTAAATTCGAAGGGCTCAAACGCAATATTAATTGGCTTTAAGCAATATTTTTACTAATAAAAAAGGCCACTAAATTTAGCGGCCTTTTTTATTGAATTGCTTTAAAATTACTTATTGATAACTACTCTTTGTGTGATAACTAAATCGTTATATTTCACATGAGAGAAATATATTCCAGGTGCGATACTTGTTGGCACTGCAATTTGAATATTATTTATGCCTGTTTGCATTCCATCATATTTGGTTGTTTGCATTACCTGCCCAAGCACATCTACTATTTGAATTTCAACATCACCTTGAGAAGGCAATGATAACATATAATTAATTGCATTAGATGTTGGATTAGGAAAAGGACCTGAGGCAATAAAACCTATTGCTTTAGGATCATTTATGCCTTGTCCACAAGGTGCAAACGGGAACACATACATATTAAGTGTGTCATTTGATTGATTTAAATCATCTTCTACATCACTTAAATAGGTGCTCAATACCCTTACAGCCGAAGGATCACAATCTAAGACATCGTCGAATGTATGAGAAAC
>CANNIS010000089.1 GCA_947505035.1 Sphingobacteriales bacterium | reverse complement strand
GGCACAACCGATACATAGTTATTTTTTAATGCCCATTCGTCGGTGTCTTGTCCTTCATCATTCAATTCAAAAACGCCAGTTAACCAATAATATTTTCTTTTATGTGGGTCTAATCTTTCGTCGAATTCTTCTTGCCATTTGGCTACCGCTTGTCTACAAATTTTAACCCCTTTTAATTCATTGAAATTTTGCACCAATGGAAAGTTAACATTCAATAAAGTAGATTTAGGCAAACCATTTTCTAGCACATTTTTTGCAATCGATAAAATATATTTATGCGTAGGTTGAAAATTGGCATTGGCCGAAAAATCAGCAAGTGAAAATCCAATGGAAGGAATTCCTTCGATTGCACCTTCCATAGCCGCCGACATCGTACCAGAATATAAAATATTAATCGATGAATTGGAGCCGTGGTTGATACCCGAAACTAATAAATCTGGTTTGCGATGTAAGATTTTATTCACTGCTAATTTGACACAATCTACCGGTGTACCACTACACTGATAACTTTGTATGCCTTCGTATAAATCTACTTTTTCTAAACGTAAAGGTTTGGCAATGGTAATGGCATGACCCATGGCAGATTGCGGGCTATCTGGTGCAACAATAATCACATCGCCCAGCTCTTTCATTAAATAAGCTAAATTTTGTATGCCTGCCGCAGTGATACCGTCATCGTTGGTCACTAAAATAATGGGTCTGTTACTATTCATAATTACAAAAATACATATCTTAATTTAATTAATTCTTGTGATCGCAATTCTTTCTACTACTTCGGGATCAAGCAAAGTACTGGTATCGCCTAAATTACTTAGTTCGCCTTCTGCAATTTTTCTTAAAATTCTACGCATAATTTTACCCGACCTGGTTTTTGGCAATCCTTTTACAAATTGAATTTTATCTGGCTTTGCTATGGCACCGATAATTTTAGCTACTGTTTGCGCAATATCTTTTCGCATTAGTTCATCGTCGATAAAATCGTGTTCGCAAATAACATAAGCGTAAATACCTTGCCCTTTGATGTCGTGCGAATAACCGACTACTGCCGATTCGATCACACCCTTATGCGCATTAATGGCGTTCTCTACTTCTGCTGTTCCTATGCGATGACCAGAAACATTAATCACATCGTCTACACGCCCCGTGATACGATAGTTTCCGGCTTCGTCTCGTAAACAACCATCGCCTGTAAAATATAAATTTGGATAAGTTGTAAAATAATTTTGTTTACAACGTTCGTGATCGCCATAAGTTGTTCGCAACATGCCAGGCCATGGAAATTTGATACATAAATTTCCACTGACATTATTTCCAATCATTTCTTTTCCATTTTCATCTACTATTATTGGTTGTATACCTGGCAATGGAAAGGTTGCATGTGCAGGTTTTAAAGGCGTTACCCCTGCAATTGGAGAAATTAAAATACCGCCCGTTTCTGTTTGCCACCAAGTATCTACAATGGGGCAATTCCCTTTGCCAATTTGCTGATCGTACCAATGCCATGCTTCTTCGTTGATCGGTTCGCCAACCGAACCTAAGACTCTTAAAGAACTTAAATCTTTACCTTCCAAAAACTCAGGACCAAATTGCATCAAAGAACGAATGGCCGTTGGTGCGGTATATAAAATATTAACCTGATGTTTTGCAACAATTTCCCAAAAGCGACCGGCATCTGGATAAGTAGGAATACCTTCGAATAATAAAGTAGTGGCTCCTTGCGAAAGCGGACCATAAACAATATAAGAATGCCCTGTAATCCAACCTATATCGGCCGTACAAAAGAATACTTCTTTAGGTTGATATTGAAAAACGCTGGCAAAAGTATAACCGGCATACACCATATAACCCGCACAAGTATGCACCACGCCTTTTGGTTTTCCGGTCGAGCCCGAAGTATATAAAATAAATAATTCGTCTTCGGCCTCCATGCTTTGCGCAGGAAAATCTTTTAACTGCAAATCGTTCACCAATTTCATTTCTTCTTCCCACCATACATCTCGACCTTTGATCATCGATACTGGCGTTTGTGTGCGATTTAAAACAATTACTTTTTGCACCGAATTGCATTGTGTTAAAGCATCATCTATTACTGCTTTCAATGGTATTTCTTTATTCCCTCTAAAACCACCATCGGCAGTAATCACAAATGCACATTGTGCATCGATGATTCGATCGGCAATAGACTGCGCCGAAAAACCACCGAAAACAACCGAATGAATGGCTCCAATTCTGGCACAAGCTAAAACAGCAATGGCCAATTCGGGCACCATGGGCATGTAAATGCAAATACGATCGCTTTTTTTTACCCCATTTCTTTGTAAAACATGCGCAAAAGCGCAGACCTGCTCGTATAATTCTTGATAATTTAAAACGCGATGAGGTTCATTTGGGTTATTGGGCTCCCAAATAATTGCAGGTTGATTGGCCTTTGCCTGCAAATGCCTATCGAGGCAATTTTCGGTTATATTGAGTTGCGCACCTTCAAACCATTTTATTTGCGGTTCATGAAAGTTCCATTCGAGCACTTTATCCCATTTTCTCTTCCAAAGAAAATTTTCGGCTACTGATGCCCAAAAAGCCTCGGGCGCTGCAATTGAATGCGCATAGATGGATTGATATTGTTCTAAAGTGTCTATTTTAAATTCCATAGGAGCAAATTACCAAAAGATTGCTTTAAAATCTATTAATAGCCCATTTCGGATGTATTTTTATGCAATTGGAAGGCTAGGTCCTAAAAAATAAAAAGTGCTAAATATGCTACTTAGGAGCCATTTCTTATAAATTGGGGCTTCGAAAGCCATTTTTTGGAATTAATTATTGAAAAACTATTTGCGGTTAACAGATTTTTTAAGATATTTGCAAACTCTTTAAGAACGAATACAATAAAAATATATAGTCATGTCAAAAGTTTGTGATTTAACAGGAAAAAGTGCGATAAAAGGATATAACGTATCTAATTCAAATCGTAAGACCAAAAGAAAGTTCTTACCCAATTTGTTTTTGAAAAGGTTTTACATCCCTGAAGAAGACCAATGGATTACTTTAAAAGTATCTACTTCCGCATTAAAAACAATCGATAAAAAAGGGATTGCAGCTTGTATCAATCAATTTGTAAAAACAGGTAAGATCTAATTAAAAATATTTAGCAATAGAAGGCAATGGCAAAGAAAGGCAACAGAGTACAGGTAATATTAGAATGCACAGAGCACAAAGAAAGTGGTTTACCTGGCATGTCGAGATACATCACGACTAAAAACAAAAAAAATACAACAGAGCGTTTAGAATTGAAAAAATTCAATCCTGTATTGAAACGCAAAACAAGTCACAAAGAAATTAAGTAATTAATATAAAATATTAAGTCATGGCTAAGAAGGTAGTTGCAACATTAAAAACTGGAAACGGTAAAGAATATTCAAAAGTGATCGTAACTGTAAAGTCTCCTAAAACTGGTGCTTACAGCTTTAGAGAGCAAGTGGTTCATAACGACCACGTGAAGGATATTATTAACGCATCTAAATAAGTTATTTAACCGCATTAACAGAAGCTTCTTTCTTTTGAAAGGAGCTTTTTTTATATCATATCATGGGAATATTTGATTTTTTTTCATCGAAAAAACAAGAGACGCTTAATGAAAGTCTAGCCAAAACCAAAGAATCAATTTTTGGTAAAATTACCCGTGCCGTTATTGGCAAAACAACTGTTGATGCAGAAGTCCTAGATAACTTAGAAGAAATTCTCATTAGCGCAGATGTAGGCGTTGAAACAACACTCAAAATTATTGCGCGCGTCGAAAAAAGAATAGCAGCAGAAAAATACATTAACACCAGCGAACTCAATAAAGTATTACACGAAGAAATTGCAGCATTGCTTGCCGAAAATAATAGCGGCGACTTTAATTATTTCGAAATTAAAGAGGATGTAAAACCCTATGTGATTATGGTTGTTGGCGTAAATGGTGTTGGTAAAACAACCACCATTGGTAAACTAGCCAATCAATTTAATTTAGCAGGTAAAAAAGTAGTACTTGGCGCGGCAGACACTTTTAGGGCTGCAGCTGTGGAGCAATTACATATTTGGGGAGAACGCGTAAATGTGCGGGTGGTTTCGCAAAAAATGGGCGCAGATCCTGCGGCTGTTGCATTTGATACTTTAAAATCTGCAGTAGCCAATGGCGAAGATGTAGTGATTATAGATACAGCGGGCCGATTGCACAATAAAATAAATTTAATGAACGAGCTGAGTAAAATTAAAAATGTGATGCAGAAGGTTGTCCCAAATGCACCGCACGAAATTTTATTAGTACTCGACGCCTCTACTGGACAAAATGCAATAGAACAATGCAAACAGTTTACAGCAGCCACAGAAGTAAATGCACTTGCACTTACTAAATTAGATGGTACCGCAAAAGGTGGCGTGGTCATTGGCATCAGCGATCAATTTAAAATTCCTGTAAAATATATTGGTGTAGGCGAAGGCATCAACGACATTCAATTATTTAACAAAAGCACATTTGTAGCATCGTTTTTCAAATAGACCAATACCCATGAAAACTAAAGGAAATAAAGATAAAATCAACATTATTACATTGGGCTGTTCTAAAAATATGGTCGATTCGGAAGTATTGATGGGCCAGCTCGTGGGCAATAATATAGCGGTGAGCCACGAATCAGAAGTACTAGATTTTAATACGGTAATTATTAATACTTGCGGATTTATAGATAATGCAAAACAAGAATCGATCGATACGATTTTAAAATATACCGAACTGAAAGAGCAAGGTAAAATTGATAAAGTATATGTTACCGGTTGTCTTTCGCAACGTTATAAACCAGAATTAGAAAAAGAAATTCCAAACGTGGATGCCTATTTTGGCACCAATGATTTGGTAAGATTATTGAAAACTGTTGGTGCAGATTATAAGCACGAATTAATTGGCGAAAGATTATTAACCACTCCTGCACATTTTGCTTATTTTAAAATTGCAGAAGGTTGTAATCGACCTTGTTCTTTTTGCGCCATTCCACTGATGCGTGGCGTACATGTTTCTAGACCCATCGAAGAATTAGTTAAAGAGGCTAAGAACCTTGTAAAAAAAGGCACTAAAGAGCTTATTTTAATTGCGCAAGATTTAACTTATTACGGATTGGATATTTACAACGACCGTAAATTAGCAGATTTATTAAAACATTTATCTGATGTAGAAGGATTAGAATGGATCCGCTTACAATACGCCTACCCTTCTCAATTCCCCATGGATGTGTTAGATGTGATGAACGAACGTAGTAATATTTGTAAATACCTAGACATGCCATTGCAACACATTAGCGATAACATGTTAAAATCGATGCGTCGAGGTATTACCAAAAGAAGAACCATGGAATTGGTAGAACAAATAAGAGCAAAAGTGCCAAACATTGCTTTGCGTACCACCATGATTGCAGGCTATCCGGGCGAAACCGAACAAGATGTGGAAGAACTTATCGATTTTGTTAGAGAAACAAAATTTGAGCGTTTAGGCGTATTCACTTATTCGCACGAAGAAAATACCCATGCCCATACTTTGAACGATACGCTTACGGCAGAAGAAAAACAAAGCCGTGCCGACAGGGTAATGGAAGTGCAACAAGACATTTCATTACAACTCAACCAGGCTAAAGTAGGCCAGACTTTTAAAGTAATGATTGATCGCAAAGAAAAAGATTATTTTATTGGTAGAACCGAATTTGATTCGCCAGAAGTAGACAACGAAGTTTTACTTTCGGCAAAAGATCAATACCTTAGTGT
>CANNIS010000088.1 GCA_947505035.1 Sphingobacteriales bacterium | reverse complement strand
TTGGGCTGAAAAACAAGCCCGTTATAAACACATTGCCACTTGCATCGGTGCAAACACCAGTACTTGATTCAGAACTAGTCCCCCCTTCTGATTTTGCCCATTGCCAGTTTGGTGTCTGTGCATTTACACTGAAAATAGAGCTCAACAGCAAACAAGAATAAAATATTAACTTTTTCATATTTAGAAATTTAAGTGCTTGATTTAAAATAATATAATAAAGCTAAGCATTTATTAGGGAGTTAACCTTTAACACCCGCCACCTACCTCCAAATACACCCAAGTTCCCGACCAAAACTGCCACCAAAGCAAACAACTGCAATGTTGACTGCAATACCTGTAGTAAAAAGCCACACCTTTTAGGGCGTGGCTTTTTTGATATTCTCTTTGAATGTTTTGTCTTACATCTTCACAATCCTTTGTGCAACTTCTCCAATCTTTATCACATAAACTCCTTTGTTAAGTTCCGATAAATCTATCGTTCCTTTTTCGGAAATGTTTTTTGTGATGACTAATTTTCCTTGTACATCAAAAATTTGAATCGTGTTGTTTTCGTTTTTAGTTAACCCTTCAATATTGATGATGTTATTTGTTGGGTTAGGATAAATTTTAATGTTAGCGTTTTTGATATCGTTGGTTCCTGTTGTTCCATCTAGTTTTGCAATAAAAATATCGCGAAAGCTGCCAGTAGTATCTGTATTTGTTAAAGTAGTTGTTCCAAAGTTAATGTTAGGACTGCCGAAATTACCCGTTAAAAATACATTTCCACTTGCATCGGTGGAAACAGCATAACCCTCATCATAACCAGTCCCTCCTGCTGATTTTGCCCAAAGCACATTTCCGGAAGCATCATATTTCACAATAAAAATATCATTGGCTGCATTTACATTTGTTAACGTAGTTGTTCCAAAGGTAATGGTAGGACTGTAAAAAGCACCCGTTATAAATACATTGCCAATTACATCGGTGCAAACCCCATAACTTAAATCATACCATGTACCTTCTGCTGATTTTGCCCAAAGCACATTTCCGGATGCATCGTATTTCACAATAAAAATATCTGCAACATTATTTGCATTTGTTAACGTAGTTATTCCAAAGGTAATGGTAGGACTGTAATAAATACCCGTCATAAATACATTACCAATTGCATCGGTGGAAACACTATTGCCTATATCATAAGCAGTCCCTCCTGCTGATTTTGCCCAAAGCACATTTCCGGAAGAATCGTATTTCACAATAAAAATATCCCAAGAGGAATTTGTATTTGTTAATGTAGTTGTTCCAAAGGTAATGGTAGGGCTGGCAAAATAACCCGCTATAAATACATTGCCACTTGCATCGGTTGAAAGACTTCGGCCATCATCATTAAAAAGCCCATCTTCTGCTGATGTTGCCCAAAGCATATTTCCGGAAGCATCATACTTCACAATAAAAATATCTGAATAGTTGCTTGTGGGATTTGCTTTTGTTAAAGTAGTTGTTCCAAAGGTAATGGTAGGACTGTAATAAATACCTGTAATAAATACATTGCCGCTTGCATCGGTGGAAACACTTTGACCAGAATCATCATAAGCCCCTTCTGCTGATTTTGCCCAAAGCACATTACCGGAAGTATCATACTTCACAATAAAAAAATCTGAATAGAGATTTGAGGCATATGTATTTGTTAAAGTAGTTGTTCCAAAGCTAATGGTAGGACTTATAAAATAGCCCGTCATAAACACATTACCACTTGCATCGGTGGAAACACTTTGACCACGTTCATCATAAGCCCCTCCGACAGATTTTGCCCAAAGCACATTGCCGGTTGCATCGTATTTCACAATAAAAATATCATTACTGCCAGCGTTTGTTAACGTAGTTGTTCCAAAGGTAATGGTAGGACTTTTAAAATAGCCCGTCATAAATACATTGCCAATTGCATCGGTGGAAACAATAAGACCAAAAGCAGAACCAGTCCCCCCTGCTGATTTTGCCCATTGCCAGTTTGGTGTCTGTGCATTTACACTTAAAATAGAAATCATAATCAAACAAGAATAAAAAAATAACTTTTTCATATTTATAAATTTAAGTGCTTGATTTTAAATAATATAATAAAGCTAAGCATTTATTAGGGAGTTAACCTTTAACATCTGCCACCTACCTCCAAATAAACCCAAGTTCAAACAAAACACCTGTCCAAAGCAAACTACTGCAAGGTTTACTGCAATACCCCAAGAAAAACTCCAAGAAAAATAAAAGGTAAGTGATTGATTTTTAAAGAAGTGGCTCCGACCAGAATCGAACTGGTATCAAATGTTTAGGAAACATCTAGAAATGAATTGTCCCTTTTATGTTTTGTAATTTACTGATTAGTAATATTATACGATTTACAAACAGGGTTTTTATTTTTGGTTTTTGAGGTAAAATATGGTAGAACTGCAAGGTCAACTGCAAGGTGCATTAAAAGTAAAAAGCCACTCCTTTTAGAGCTATTAAAAAGCCCTAATGGCCCGAACATAAGCCATCCAGTCCTTATTGTAATTGAATTGGTTGGTTGGTGAATTAAACCACTGGGCCCACGCGGTGAGGAATATGCCTCCCTCAGTAGAACTCCAATATCTTTCGGTGGCAAAACCACCAATATCCGTTTTGTTTAAGGATAATTTATTTAACTCATCTATACTTGGTAAATACCAATCGGCGTATCCTCCTCCTGTATATGCTCTCGCCAATCCTGCTGCATAACTGGTAGCTGTTGCACCTTGACTTGCTATAATAGCATTTGTATTTGCTAATCCAGTACCTATTGCTGTACCTGTTGCTCCTGTGGTGGTAAAGACACCATTATACCATCTAATTCCTGTACTTTGGTCTGAAGTAGCAGCTATAAAACCATGTTGTGTATTTGCATCATACCCAGGGTCGCCAGAAACTAAAATATAAGCAACTATCCCTCCTTGGTAACTATTGCCTATTGATAAACTTATTGTTCCTGTCGCTGTTCCACCACTCATATTTGTCCATGCACCACCATTAAATACTTGCATCTCTCCAGATGCTCCGCAATTACTACACCAAATAGTTAATCCTGCAACAGGTGATGTGATTTGTGTTTTTTGATAAAAATTGAGTCTTGGTGGCAAAAAACCCTGTGTAGTGCTACTTATATCTAATTTTGCGGATGCATTTGGCGAATTTGTTCCAATACCAACTTGAGCCAGGCTAAATGTGCTAATAAAAATGGAAACAAAAATTAAATAAATTGATTTTAGGTTGAATTTCATTTTTATAGGTATAAGTCCCAAATGTATATATAATTTAAGCCAAAACATCAATTGTTATTTTATAGCCCACATATGCCACCTACCTCCAAATAAACCCAAGTTCGCGACCAAAACCCAATTAACTGCAATGTACTGCAAGGTTCACTGCAAACCCGTAGTAAAAACACCAAGAAAATAAAAGGTAAGTGATTGATTGTTAAAGAAGTGGCTCCGACCAGAATCGAACTGGTATCAAATGTTTAGGAAACATCTATTCTATCCGTTGAACTACGGCGCCAAGGCTACAAAAATACAAAAATATGTTTGTTTCTGCTCAAAAGGCGCACTCGCATTTTGATTGTTAATTTTTTAAGCAATAAATGTTAGCACAATGTTATGTTTATTTCTATTTTGCCCTTAGACAGTATAAATGAAGTATTTTTGTATCAAATTTTAAATATCATGAAACCTAAATTTATTGCAAGAGACATTAGCTGGTTGAGTTTTAATGCCAGGGTTTTGCAAGAGGCAGACGATCCTAAAACAGCACTTGCAGACCGCATTCGATTTCTTGGAATTTTTTCGAATAATTTAGATGAGTTTTTTAGGGTACGCGTAGCCACCCTTAAAAGAATGGTCGAGTTTACCGATAAGAAAAACTTATTAAACCTCGACTACATTGATGATCCACAAATTGTATTGGACGAGATTCAAAGAATTGTACTTAAACAACAAGGTGAGTTTAGTAGAATTTGGACTAAAATAAATAAAGAGCTTGTTCAAAATAAAATCATTTTAATTAATGATAAAAAATTAAATGCCGAGCAAAAGGAATTTGTTAAACAATATTTCGAAGATGTAGTCAGGCCTTATATCATTCCTTTAATGATTGAGAACTTGCCCGAGCTACCATATCTTAGAGACAAAAGTTTATACTTAGCCATTGCGATGAAAAATCGTAACAGTGCTTATCAACAAAAGTTTTCCTTAATAGAAATCCCTAGTAAATCGGTAGGACGCTTTGTAATATTGCCTTCTAAGCCGGGCTTCACTAATATTATTTTATTAGAAGACCTCATCGAATTTAATTTACCTATTATATTTTCGCATTTTAAATTCAATCAATTCGAAGCGCATGTATTTAAAATTACCAAAGATGCCGAATTAGATTTGGACCAAGAGGTGGGTATTAACTTTATTGAAAAAATTTCGAAAGGAATTAAAAATAGAAGAAAAGGAAAACCGGTAAGGTTTGTTTACGAAAAGGGAATGAATGCCGAGCTGCTCGATTTTTTGATTAGAAAATTAAAACTTACGCGCAGAAGCAGCATTATACCTGGTGGGCACATTCATAATTTTAGGCACTTTATGGATTTCCCAAATGTAATTCCACAAACAGTTGCCCGGCCTAAACCTTTTCAGCATCCGCTCATTAAAAAAAGGGTTCAGGTGGCCGATATTATTTTAAAGCAAGATGTGCTTTTGCATTTTCCTTATCACTCATACGATCCTGTAATTGATATGCTGCGCGAAGCGGCCATGGACGATGAGGTGTATAGCATAAAAATTACCACTTACAGATTAGCCGAAAATTCTAAAGTCATTAACGCCTTAATTAATGCGGCCCGCAATGGTAAACAAGTAATTGTATTTTTAGAATTAAAAGCCAGGTTCGACGAAGAAGCAAACTTAAAGTGGAAGTCGATTATGGAAGAAGAAGGCGTAGTAGTTTTAGTGGGTGTGCCAAATAAAAAAGTGCATGCAAAAGTTTGTATCATTCAGAAAAAAGTAAATAATAAAACCATTAAATATGGTTTTATTAGTACGGGTAATTTGAACGAAAAAACAGCTAAGATCTATGCCGATCATTGTTTGTTAACTTCGAACCGTTTATTGTTGAATGAAGTGAGCAAAATTTTTGACTACTTGCTACATTGGCAAATGGGCGATAAGCCTATTGCAAAAATGAAACACTTGCTGGTTTCTCCAATTAACATGCGGGCTTCGCTTATAGAATTAATTGAAAACGAAATTAAGTTTGCGAAAAAAGGAAAGCCTGCAAAAATTATCATTAAGTTAAATTCTTTGAGTGATTTAACACTACTAGAAAACCTCTATAAAGCAAGCAAACAAGGGGTAGAAGTGCATTTAATTATCAGAGGTGTTTTTACCCTTAAAAAAGCAAATGCGCAGCTGAATGCCATTAGTATTGTGGATCAATATTTAGAGCATGCAAGGGTGATGGTTTTTCAAAATAACGGAAACGAAAAGGTATATATATCAAGCGCCGATTGGATGGTTAGAAATTTAGATCATAGAATTGAAGTGGCTACGCCAATTTATGATAAAAAACTAAAGCAAGAACTCATCGACATTATCAATATTCAATTAAAAGATAATCAAAAAGCCCGTATATTAGATGCAGAGTTATTAAATAAACATGTACCTTTAGTAGGCAGAAAAACGGTAAGATCTCAAGAAGAAACTTATCAGTTTTTAATAAATAAAAAATACTAGCATTGATACTTGCAGCAATAGATATAGGGAGTAACGCGGCACGAATTTTGGTTTGTGAGGTAATAAAAAATGGCACAGAGGTACATTTTGAAAAGCTAAACTTATTAAGAATTCCTTTGAGATTAGGCTTCGATGTTTTTACAAAAGGCATTGT
>CANNIS010000087.1 GCA_947505035.1 Sphingobacteriales bacterium | reverse complement strand
ATTCGTACCATCAAACTGAGAACTGGTATTGTATTGGCTAAAGAAGGAGGTGCTTTACCAAAAATGGCTAAACCGATACTAGCTGGAGTGGGGGCTTTAATTGGCGATGGAAAACAATGGATGAGTTGGATTGATGAAGATGATTTAGTAAATATGTATATATATGCATTAGAAAATAATTCGATAAATGGTGCCTACAATGCGGTAAGTCCTCATCCTTGCAGCAACCAAAACTTTACACAGGTTTTAGCTAAAGTTTTAAATAGGTTTATTTTTTTACCAAAAATCCCTTCCTTTGTAATTCGATTATTGCTAGGTGAAATGTCTATTATTGTTTTAGGTAGCACCAAGGTCTCTGCTGAAAAAATAATTGCAACTGGATTTAAATTTAATTTTGAAAAGCTTAGCGAAAGCTTAACTAAAATATACCATGAATAAAAAAATGACGATTTTTTGGTTTAGAAGAGACCTAAGACTGGCCGATAACCATGGATTATATGCCGCCTTAAGCAAAGGCGAACCAGTTCAAGCTATTTTTATTTTTGATAAAAACATCCTTTCTAAATTAGCAGATAAAAATGATGCAAGAATTAGTTTTATTCATCAACAACTTTTAAAGTTAAATGCTGAATTAGCAAAATTAGGTAGTAGTTTGTGGGTTTTCTATGGCGATCCCCTATCCGTATTTAAAAATGAGCTACAAGCCAAAATGCCTGTTAATACAAGCATTGGCAATGTTTATGCCAACCACGATTACGAACCGAATGCGATTCAAAGAGATACTGCCATCAACGATTGGCTTTTAATTAACAATAATGCGCTGTTAACTTTTAAAGACCAATGTATTTTTGAAAAAAAGGAGGTAGTAAAAGACGATGGCTTGCCATATACCGTTTTTACTGCTTACAAAAACAAATACTACAAAACTTTAACCGCAGAAGGTTTTAAGTCATTCGATAGCCAAAAATATTTTACTAATTTTTATGCAAATAAGGGCTTCCCAATTCCAAGTTTGGAAGAAATTGGTTTTGAACCAAGCGAAATTGAATTTCCGGTAATCGAATTTGAATCTATTTTAAAGGAATACGCCAACACCCGCAACTTTCCTAGTGTTAAGGGAACCAGCAGAATTAGCGTACACCTTAGGTTTGGGACCGTCAGTATTCGCGCATTGGCAAAAGCTTCGTTCGGTAAAAGCGAAACATGGTTTAACGAATTGGTTTGGCGAGATTTTTATTTTCAAATTCTTTGGCATTTCCCCTATGTAGTTGATTCGGCATTTAAACCAAATTACAATCACATTGAGTGGAGAAATAATGAAGATGAATTCGAAAAATGGTGTAATGGTCAAACAGGTTATCCAATTGTAGATGCGGGTATGCGAGAATTAAACGCAACAGGTTTTATGCATAACAGAGTACGCATGATTGTTGCGAGCTTTTTAACCAAACATTTATTAATTAGTTGGCAATGGGGCGAAGCTTATTTTGCTAAAAAGTTACTCGACTTCGAGTTGTCTTCAAACAATGGTGGCTGGCAATGGGCTGCTGGCTGTGGCTGTGATGCAGCTCCTTATTTTCGAATCTTTAATCCGGCAGAGCAAACTAAAAAGTTCGATCCTAAATTTAGCTATATTAAAAAATGGGTGCCAGAATTTCAAGAATTCAATTATCCAGCACCTATTGTCGATCATAAATTTGCAAGAGAAAGATGCTTGCAAACCTATAAAATAGGCTTACAAAAATTATAGACTCGTATTTTTGTAGTCGTAAATTTTTAAGATTAATGGCTCGTATTTTTGTAAAATCACTTTTCTTTTCAAGCTTAACTTCGGTGTCATTTCACCTGCATCTATAGCAAATTCTTTAGGTAGTAATTCGAATTTTTTAATTTGCTCCCAATTACCAAAACCTGAATTATATTTATCTACTTCTTTTTGAATTCTGCCCACTATAACAGGATGCACAACCATCTCTTGATCACTAGTGTAATTAAGCTTTTTAAGCTTACACCAATCTTTTAAAAACGAAAAACTCGGAACAATAAGTGCAGCAGGGAATCGCTCATTTTCTCCAATCACCACTATTTGTTCGATAAATTTTGATTCTTTGAATTTATTTTCCATCACCCCAGGTGCAATGTATTTTCCACCAGCAGTTTTAAAAATTTCCTTTTTTCGATCGGTGATTTTTAAATATTTATTCTGTACTAATACGCCAATGTCTCCCGTATGAAACCATCCTTCTGCATCAATCACCTCTGCAGTTGCAACAGGATTTTTATAATAGCCTTGCATTATGTTAGGTCCTTTTACTAAAATTTCACCGTCGGCGGCTAATTTCATTTCTACACCTGGAATAACAGGTCCACAAGTACCAAAAAAATGCTTGTCTGAATCTATGCCTGTCATGGTTACAACCGGTGAGGTTTCGGTTAAACCATAGCCTTGTAAAATCGGTATTTTAGCCGCCCAAAATACCCGAGCCAATCGATCTTGCAAGGCTGCTCCACCTGAAGCTGCAGCCACTACATTGCCTCCAAAAGCATCGCGCCACTTATTGAATATAATTTTATTCGCAATTTTTAATTGGAATTCGTACCACCAACCATTTGCCCCATCATATTCATATTTCAATCCTAAGTTTAATGCCCAAAAGAACAATAACCTTTTGATGCCTTTTAATTGATTTCCTTTTTCTACAATTCGATCGTACACTTTTTCTAATAACCTTGGAACAGTGGTAAACATATTTGGCTTGACTTCCAAAAAATTTGCCGCAATTTTATCTAATGATTCGGCATAATAAATATTAGTTCCTTTACTTAAATACATGTATACAATAATTCGTTCGTATATATGTGATAAGGGCAAAAAGCTTAATGAACGATAGGCCCCAGGAGGAATTAAAGGGCTTGCTGCAAATAAATTACTCAATAAATTTTGATGCGTGAGCATGACTCCTTTTGGATTACCAGTTGTGCCAGAAGTATAAATTAAAGTGAATAGATCGGTAGGTAAAACCGCAGATTGAAATTTTTCTATTAAAGATTTGTCTGAGCTATCTCCTAATAATGCAATGCTTTGCCAATGTTTGTATGCTGGCGTTAATTCAAAAGTATAGATGGCCTGCACACTTGGTGATTGCAGCATGATGGCATTAATTTTTTCTGCCAAGGCTTCGTTTTCTGCAAATACAATTTTAATTTCTGCATCATTTAAAATGTATGTAATGTCTGCGGCCGAAAGCGTTGGGTAGAGTGGCACATGTATGCCGCCAATTTGCATAACAGCGAAATCAACAATATTCCATTGAGGTCTATTCGAGGAAATGGTAGCAACCGTATCTCCTTTTTTTATTCCTAATTTCAATAAGCCTAAGCTTAATTCATTTACCGCATTTGCAAATGCCTCGGTGGAGGTATGCGTCCACTCATTATTAACCTTGTAAGAAAAAATAGTTTTACCTACATGTTCTTCTTGAATAAAGGTAAGTAAATCAAAAACCCTTGTTACTTTTTGCATAGTCGTTATTTAATCCAAGCCTTAAATATTGTTTCTTGTGCCGGTGTTTGTTCTGTTAGTTTTTCTAATTTATATTTTACGTTGGCATTTTTTGTTAATACGAAACTAACTTTTTTAATCAGACCATCTCTTGCAACTAATAGCTCTATTGACTCTCCGGGCTTTTTGTTTGCTGTTGCCTTTAGGAGGTCGTCGGTTCGGTAATTATCCATAGCAATAATTTCGTCGTTTACATTTAAGCCCGCAGCATATGCAGCACTCACATTTGAAATAGCGGTAACTACTAACTTTCCAGAAACATTACTTGTATTGATTCCTAAATAAATTTCATTTTTACCCGCATTTAAATCTGTTATTTTTAAGCCGGCGGTTGCTGCAATTGCAGTAAAATCGATGGGTGTTAAACCATCAATATAATTTACATAAAAAGAATCTAGGTTTTGTCCGGTGTACTTTTCTAAGGCTGTTTTGAATTCAGTATCTGTATAGCCCTCCGCTTTCCCATCTTCACATTTAGCATACATGTATTTCATTACATCATCTATACTTTGGGTGCCATTGCTATTTTTAATGATTGCTAAATTTAACATCAAGGCAATTACGCTGCCCTTGTCATAATAAGAAACTTGATTATTCCCAGAGTTTTCGTTGCGACGATAATATTTAATCCAAGCATCAAAACTCGACTCACTTAAAGATTGCACTTTAGCACCCGGTAAATTAGCCAGTGCCGTAAATTCGTTAGCAATTACTTCTAAATATTTTTCTGCCGTTAAATGTTTTGTTCTCCGAACAATCCAATTATCGTAAAATGCAGTAAATCCTTCTGCGACCCAAAGCATTCGTGTATAGTTTTCTTCGTCATAATTGAATGGGCCTAAAGCAATGGGTCTTAATCTTTTCACATTCCATAAATGAAAATATTCATGTGCTACTAAACTTAAAAATCCATTATAGGTAGCCTCTGCTGCATAGGCATTGCGTTGCATTTGTAAGGTAGTGGAATTTAAATGCTCTAATCCGCCACCGCCTGCATTTACATTATGCACAATGAAAACATAATTTTTACAAGGATGCGTTCCAAATATACTTTTTGCCTCTTCGATTATTTTTGTAAAATCTTTTTTAATTTTTTCTCTATCGTAATTGCCTTGTCCTACCATTGCCACCTCGTGCGGAATGCCTAAAACATCAAATGCGATAATATCTTGATTGCCTATTTCTATGGGCGCATCTGCGAGCATATCATAATTAGGAGCGGACAATTCGAATGGGTTAGTGCCACTTTTTGCTAAGCTGCAAGATATTTTTTTCCAATTTGCGTTAGGTGTAATTTTTAGCTGAATTGGCGCTTCTTTCAAACCTTCTGCATACATAAAAACAGAACTGCCATTGAGGTAAGCGTGTGCATCGTCAATAAAACTGGTGCGAACGGTTAATTCAAAAGCATACACTCTATATTGAAAAACAACTTCTGTATTTTTTCCTGCCTTTACGCGCCAAGTATTCTTGTTGATTTTTTCACAAAACAAACTTTCGCTTTTAGAATTAGTAGCCGCTACACCTTCTACATTTCTAGCAAACTCTCTAACTAAATAAGAGCCCGGAGCCCATACAGGCATTTTAAAATCAATACTTTCTTTATCGTTTTGCTGGATAGTTAGTTTAACATCCACATAATGCGCTTGCGCTTGACTAAAAGTTAATTCGTAATTTACCTTAGGATTGATTGCGCTCGCTAACATAGACATAAATAAAAAGCTGAAAAATAGACTAACTCGTTTCATTTGTAATTAATTTAAAAACAAGTATAATTAAAATAAAGCTTTAATTAAAATGCGGCTTTTACCACTTTTCGATATAGGCTGGAGGCATGTTTACCATGATGGTTTGCCCTAATTCGCCTAGCTTAATCACAAATCGATGGGCAGATTTTAACTCCACTAATTCCCCAATTAAGCCAATCATTGGGCCAGCAGTGACTCTTACGCGTGCACCGGTCGAGAATTCTTCTGAGCTCACTTCTAAATCGATTTCGCTTGCTAGTAGTCGTTTAATTTGTTCAATGACTTCTTCCCGAATAACGGCAGGCCTGCCATTGTAACGGATATATTTTACTACCCCTTGAACGGATAAAACAGTATCGTGATCTGCAGGCGAAATACAAACGAATAAATAAGAATTAAACAATGGCATATCTACCCACTTTTTTCGATCAGACCAAATGCGTAGTTTTTTAACCTGGGGAAAATAAACAGTAATGGCTCTTCTACGAAGTTCTTCTGCTACTTTTTGCTCTGCTCTTGGATTGGTATACACCACCCGCCACTCTTGAACGATTTCTGCCATTTGTAATTATTTATGCAAATATTAACAATTTTTTTGCAAACTAAAAAGGTTT
>CANNIS010000086.1 GCA_947505035.1 Sphingobacteriales bacterium | reverse complement strand
CGATTTTTGATATAAACTTTGCACTTTCTCAGCTAAAGCCTCACGCAAAGTAGGGTAGCCATTGGCATGGGTGTATTGATTAAAACCATCGGCCATGGCTTTGTTTACCAATTGAGTTAAACCTGCATCCATGTCGAAATCTGGAAATCCTTGGCCTAAATTAATGGCACCGTATTGTGCGGCCAAAACCGACATTTCAGTAAAAATAGTGGTTCCTACGCTTGGGAGTTTACTTTTCAAAATCATAAGCTCTAATATAGTACAAAAAAAATGTATTTTTGAACATGAGTTTAACCGATACCATTGTTGCATTAGCTACCCCTGCCGGAACCGGAGCCATCGGCATTATTCGTTTGTCTGGGCCCGAAGCCATTAGCATTGCCGCTAGCGTGTTTAAAGGCAAAGATTTAAGCAAGCAAGCTTCGCATACGCTACACTTTGGTAAAATTAACGATGGCCAGGTGGTGATCGACGAGGTATTGGCGAGTATTTTTGTAGCCCCTCATTCTTATACCAAAGAAAACAGTGTCGAGTTTTCTTGTCATGGTTCGGCATATATTATAGCTCAAATTATTAAATTGTTAATTAGCAAAGGCGCTAGAATGGCCAAGCCTGGCGAGTTTACCATGCGTGCATTTTTAAATGGACAGTTAGACTTATCGCAGGCCGAAGCCGTAGCCGATTTAATTGCTTCTCAAAATGCGGCATCGCATCAAATAGCCATGAACCAAATGCGTGGCGGCTTTAGCTCCGAGCTGCAAGGCTTACGCAGCGAACTCATTAATTTTGCATCGCTTGTAGAATTAGAATTGGATTTTTCGGAAGAAGATGTAGAGTTTGCCAACCGTGCGCAAATGAAAAATTTAATTCTTCAGATATTAAAAGTTATTACGCGTTTAATTAATAGTTTTGAATTAGGCAATGTGATCAAGAATGGCATTCCGGTTGTGATTGCGGGCAAGCCCAATGTTGGTAAATCTACTTTATTGAATGCCTTATTAAATGAAGAACGTGCTATTGTTTCGGAAATAGCAGGTACTACCCGCGATACCATTGAAGATGAAATGAGTATACAAGGTTTGCGTTTTAGATTTATAGATACCGCAGGTATTCGCGAAACAGACGATGTGATTGAAGCCAAAGGTGTAGCACGTAGCATGGAGAAAATAAATTCTTCGGCTGTAATATTATACGTCTATGATGCTTTGCAAACGAGCCTTTCAGAACTACAAACAATTATAACAGAGTTTAGACCCATTCTCGAAAAAAATAATTCTACTTTATTTTTAGTAGAAAATAAAAGTGATAAAAATAATGCAGCACCATACAAAATTGAAGGACTTCGACATATTCAAATTTCTGCATTGCTTAAAACAGGTATGCAAAAACTAGAAAACGAATTGGTAAAATTAGTTGATATAGCTGCGCTAGAAAGCGGCCAAAGCATTGTCTCTAACTTACGCCACGCCGAAGCCTTACAAAACGCTGCAACCGCATTAGAGAAAGTATTGAATGGTATTGATAACCCAATTACCTCCGACTTTTTAGCCATGGATATTAAACAAGCCCTTCAGCATTTAGGCGAAATAACCGGTAGCATTTCTACAGATGATTTATTGGATAATATTTTTAGTAAGTTTTGTATCGGAAAGTAACATCCCCAACATTTAATCAACCAAAACAAAGAATGCATGTACGCAATCATAGATATTGAAACCACTGGTGGTAGTCCGAGCTACAGTAAGATAACTGAAATTGCAATTATATTATATGATGGGGAAAAGGTAATTGAGGAATACAGCACGCTGATTAATCCAGAATGCAGTATCCCCTATCAAATTACGCAACTTACTGGCATAAGCAACGACATGGTGCGAGATGCACCTCCATTTTATGATGTGGCTAAAAAAATAATTGAGCTGACTAAAGATGCCGTATTTGTGGCGCACAATGTAAACTTCGATTATAACTTTGTAAAAGCTGCATTCAAGAATTTAGGTTACGATTACCATCGCAATACTCTATGCACGGTAAGAATGAGCAGGCACGCCTTTCCTGGTTTTCCTTCTTACAGCCTGGGAAAATTATGCGACTCTTTAAATATTCAATTGGCAAACAGACATCGCGCATTAGGCGATGCGAAAGCAACTGCTATTTTATTCGATAGAATTATTCAAAGCAATTCGAGAATTTTAGATGATATAAAAAATGCAGCCATTACCATTCCTAAAAATTTACCGCCGCAATTAAAAGACGATGCATTGCAAAAAATTCCGGTTGGCATCACTGGCGTTTATTATTTTCATAATACAACTGGCGATGTAATTTATGTCGGCAAAAGCAATGATATTAAAAAAAGAATTATACAACATTTTGTATCTGGGAAAACAAAAAAAGCTGCTCGCATGCTAGAAGATGTGGCCCACATCAGCATTGAAAACACTGGATCTGAGCTTATCGCTTTATTGTTAGAATCGGATGAAATAAAAAAAATTAAACCCATTTACAATACTTCGCAAAAGCGCAGCAGTGCCGTTCCTTTATACAGTATTTATGATAAAATAGATGATGCTGGTTATGTAAATTTATATATGGCCAGGCATCAAGAAGGATTGCAACCGCTAACCACTATAGATAATGGCAAAGAAGCTACGCAGTTTTTTGAACGCCTGGTAGAAAAGTATAATTTGTGTTTATCAAAATGTGATTTGCATAATTTTAAAGGCCCTTGCTTTAATCATCAAATTAAAAAATGCAATGGCGCTTGTTTGGAATTAGAATTACCCGGAACCTATAATAAACGAGTAATGCAAGCCATCGAGACTTTTAGTTTTCAAAATCAAAGTTTCTTTTTAATTAGCAAAGGCCGTGTTGCTGGCGAAAAATCGATGGTATGCATAGAGCAAGGTTTATACAAAGGTTTTGGCTATTTTGAATCGGAAAGAGGCTATCCACAAGTGGAAGACTTGCGACATCAAATAAAAAAATATAGCCATAACCGCGATATTCAGCAAATTCTGAGCAAATTCATTAAAAAATCGATGGTGTTGAACTATCATGTTTAGGGGTTGGTTTTAAAAAAAATATTCTATTTTAGTATCAAACAAAACAAAATTGCATTTTTTCCCTTATTAAGATATATTTACATAACCAATAAAATAATTTTAAAATCAATTCAACATGTTTAAAAAATTTAAAATATCCGAAATAGTAATTCTCATTCTTTCAGTAGTACTCATTTTTGTATCGGAATATTATTTCGTCGTTTTGAAAGACCACGATAGAGGAATATTTATTGGTTTGTGGCCGCCTACTATGCTCATTCTACTTACTTATTTTAACAGCAAAACTCAAAAATAGATGGAAAATTTAGATTTCATTATAGCAACCCTTGTTGTTTCAGTATCGTTCATCACGCTTATTATTGGTACCTACCAAGAATTTACCAAAGCAAACAAGTCCGAAAAAAAATAATAAGCTTTATTATATTGATAAGCTCATTCCAATGAAGCCGATCAAAAAAGAAAACTTTCCTTCTAAGATATGCTTAAGCTGCAACCGCCCTTTTAGCTGGCGTAAGAAATGGAAATTAAATTGGGAGCAGGTATTGTACTGCAGCGATAAATGCAGAAAGAATAAATGATGAAATTTGATTTATCTGATTCCGCAATTGAATTGCATGAGCATTTTTTTGATGCACAAGAAAGCGGAAGTATCATGCAGGCTTTAATTTCAGAGATTGATTGGAAACAATATCAAATTAAAATATTTGGAAAATCTTTAGATCAACCAAGGCTTACGGCTTATTACGGCGAAGATCATCAGTTTTATGCTTATTCCAATATCAAACTTAATCCAATTCCATTCACGCCTAATTTATTATCTATAAAAAATAAAATTGAAAATTTAACCGGCCATCAATTCAATGGTGTGTTATTAAATTATTATAGAAATGGTGATGACAGTATGGGCTGGCATGCCGACGATGAAAAAGAGCTCGGAACAAACCCTGTAATTGCTTCTCTGAGCTTTGGCGCTAGCCGAAACTTTCAGCTTCAACACAGTTTAGATAAATCAATTCCAAAAGCAACTATAGTACTTAATGATGCATCTTTATTAGTTATGAAAGGCGAAACACAACATTTTTGGAAACACCAAATACCCAAACAAAAAAACAAGGGACCACGTATTAATTTAACTTTCAGGAAAATCATTTATTAATTCAAACAAATTCTATTATATTGTAGTTGATTTAAAAATGAATTTATTGATACCAAATATTAAAATTAGTACATATAAACATAACTCCATTTTCGGATTGATCATTGCTGTTTTATTATTAGCTTGTTTACTAATACTACCAAATTATTTTAATACCATTCAATACCTACTATTCGCTGTAGGACTATTAACCATTGGCTTACCGCATGGTGCAATAGATCATTTGTTAATTACTGGTTTATATCACGACAAAATAAATTACCAATTTATTTTACGTTACATTACAATGTTTTTTGCGTACTTTATCCTTTGGATATTATTACCAAATCTTTCTATGCTAATTTTTATTGCCTACTCTATTTGGCATTTTGGACAATGTGATTTGCAAGAATGGAAACTTCGCCGAAGCAATAATTTTAAAATTGTGCTATGGGGTACTTTATTGTTTGGAATTATTTTATTAGGTCACTTAAGCGAAACCAATCGCATTATTGCAAACTTAGGGGTTACCCAATTGGCCATTCCAATGTCTATAGCTAATAAAATTGGCCCATTTTTGGCTCTTATTGGGCTTTTGTGGAGTTTTGTAGAAAGGAAAATGGCCATGACCTATAGTATATTGACGTTAAGCGTTGGGCTTTTTCTGCCCTTAATAACCTCTTTTGCAATTTATTTTATTGCTCAACACAGTTTATATGGCTGGATGCACCTAAAAAAAGGGCTAAATACGAATAATCTTCCCTTATATAAAAAAGCGCTTCCTTTTACCTTTGGAGCCGTTTTGTTTTTTATTCTTACCATTTATTTGATTCAATCTGGACTAGTAAAAACGCAAAAAAACGACTATACGGCCTTGTTTTTCATGTTTATTGCATGTATTAGTCTTCCTCATATAATAGCTATGAATAAATTTTATCAAAAAAAATTTAAAATAAAAAACTTTTTATTAATTTCATTGTTGAAAAAATAGGAATCTGTACCTAAAAAAAATTGCAGAGGAGTATCTGAAAATCCATAAGAGTAGGCCTAAAATAAAATTAAAAAATGGAACATTTAAAAATTGCAAGTGATAACTACGTGGCATTCACGTTTTTTATCGGAACAATGGCTATGATGGCCGCATCAGTATTTTTCTTTTTTGAGTTAAACAACACCGCTCAAAAATGGAGAACATCAGTTTTAGTATCGGGTATTATTACCTTTATTGCAGCAGTGCATTACTACTACATGAGAGGTTACAACTTGGAAACTGGAGAATCACCTACATTTTTCAGATATGTAGATTGGATTTTAACTGTTCCATTGATGTGTGTTGAGTTTTATTTAATTACCAAAAAAGCTGGTGCTAAAATCGGTTTACTTTGGAAATTAATTTTTGCATCGTTAGTGATGTTAGTTACTGGTTACTTCGGTGAAACCATTGACAGATCTAACAGTGTAATGTGGGGAGTAATCTCAGGTGCAGCTTATTTCTACATTGCTTACTTAGTATGGTTTGGCGAAGTTGCTACATTGGCACAAACTGCAGGACCTCAAGTTGCTAAAGCTACTAGAGTATTAGGTTGGTTTGTATTAGTAGGTTGGGCTATTTATCCATTAGGATACATTTTAGGCACACCAGGTGGATTGTTCGGTATGGTTTTAGTATCAGACCCAGCAGCTGCTTCTCATGCAATGGATATTGTTTACAATATTGCAGATGCAATTAACAAAATTGGATTTGGTTTAGTGATCTACGGTTTAAGTAGAAATGAAAACTAATACTTATACTTTTTTTTAAAAAGGCGAGCTTATTTTAAGCTCGCCTTTTTTTTGTACTTTATTTTCGAACAATTAATTTGAACAATTAATTCAATATGTTGTTAGATAAATTGATGTTAGATAGCAAATCACTCGATCGTATTATTGAAATGGCCTGGGAAGACCGCACGCCATT
>CANNIS010000085.1 GCA_947505035.1 Sphingobacteriales bacterium | reverse complement strand
TAAATTTACAGATAATCGGCCTATAACAAAAATATTATTTTTTGTGACAAATAAAAGTTTTTGAAACATAAAAACACCCTCCAGGCGGCATAACTTTTCCCCAACAGTTGAAATCCAATTTTGGCAAACAAATTTGTATTGTATTTGTCTAATTTAGCAACACCCTATAATTAAAAAAATGAAACCAATTATACCATTTGTGGTATTAGCCATTTGCTTGAACATCAATTGTGAAGGACAAATAAATACATCTAATGCTACCATTAAAAATACGCAACAAAGCAATAAAAAAATGAATACATCTACTAATCCCTATTTCAATAAAACAAGTAAAGAAAAAATAAATATTTCGGAACAAGAATGGGAAAAAACTTTAAGCCCAGCATTATTTGAAATTGCTAGAAAGAAAGGAACCGAAAGAGCATACACCGGAAAGTATGATAATTTTTTTGACAGAGGATTTTATTTTTGCGCAGCATGCGGAAATAAATTATTCGAATCGGAAAGTAAATTTGCAAGTGGTTGTGGCTGGCCTAGTTTTTTTGAAACTTATACCGAAAGCAGTGTGCAATATATTACAGATGAAACACATGGCATGATCCGTACAGAAGTTGTTTGCGGAAGGTGTAATGCTCATTTAGGCCATGTGTTTGACGATGGCCCAAAGCCAACAGGCAAAAGGTTTTGCATGAATTCTATTTCTTTAGTTTTCGAAAAGAAATAAAAAAAAGCCTCGAATAAATTCGAGGCTTTTTTAAAATAATTTTTTAAAAAATTACTTGTTAACCACTTTAGCTAAAGTAGCACCTGCTTTAAATTTAGCAACTTTCTTAGCAGCAATTTTGATTGCTTTACCAGTTTGTGGATTACGTCCCATTCTAGCTGGTCTTTTAGTAACTGAAAAAGTACCGAAACCAACTAAAGTTAATTTCTCGCCTTTTTTCAAAGATTTTGTAGTTGCATTTAAGAATGCATCTAAAGCACGACCTGAATCTGCTTTTGTCATGTGTGTTTCTGCCGCAATTGCGTCAATTAATTCTGCTTTGTTCATGGTTTTAAATTTAAGTTTTAATATTTAGTTTTTTATGTATAGCCTATTCCTAAAGGAAAAGCGGTCTATTTCATACCTCTAAGAAATGTATTATTCTTCACTTTTGCTAACTTCTTTTCAAAAATAAATTTAGAAATTATCCACATTTTCACAATGTGAGTCGAAACACAGTGCTTATAAGGGTTTTAGCTCAAGCTTAAGCCCTACCAATTGTTCTTAAATAACTTAGATGTGACCTGAAAGCTTTTAAAACAGTAGGAAATTCGTGATATCTAATACTAAACTCATCACAAGTATCTCTTACAATTTTTCTTAATGCAGGATAATGCACATGACTAACCCTTGGAAACAGGTGATGTTCAACTTGAAAATTCAAGCCGCCCAACAACCAACATACTACTTTGTTTTTAGTAGCAAAATCGAATGTGGTTTTTATTTGATGCACTGCCCATTCGTCTTCGATAGATTCTATATCTTTAGAAGGCGTTACAAAAGAAGTGGGCTCTACTACGTGTGCCATTTGAAAAACAATGCCTAAAATTATTCCACATACATAAGACATGGTAATATAACCTACAATTGAAGCAACTACTCCAACAGTATACATTGGGATTAATAAGAATAATAAAATATGTATAAATTTAGAAGACCAGAAAATAAGGTGATCTGATGTTTTCATTTTTCTCATGTTAGTATGCTCGGCAACTTTTCCAGAAAAATACCTTTTAAAATCTTGGTAAAACACCCAAAACATTAAAGACATACCATACATGAATACTCCGTAAAAGTGTTGGTAGCGGTGGATCCAAAGCTTTTGCTGACCTTCATGCATTCTTAAAAAGGGCTTTAAATTAATGTCGTCATCGTGGCCTTCTATATTAGTAAAGGTGTGGTGATTCTCGTTATGTTTTTGCTTCCACACATACATATTTCCACCCATAATATTTAAAGTGAATCCCATCGATTCGTTTAAAAATTTATTGTCGGAATAACTACCATGCGCACCATCATGCATCATATTAAAACCAATGGCAGCAAAATTTGCACCCAACATAGCACACAAGATTAAATTAATCCAATTACTTGTTGGCGTTAAAAAAACGAGCGTAATATAAATGGCAACAAAAGTGATCGAAAGAATTGCAGTCTTCCAATACAAACGACTATCGCCTTTGGTGCTGATTTTATTTGTTTGGAAATATTGATCAGTACGCGTTCTTAAAGCTTGAAAGAAAGGTTGGCTTTGCGTATTAAATTTTACTTGAATCATGTGCTTTTTTGTATAATTAAAAGTTCAATATCGTTATTTTATTTTAAATCTAAAATGCCTTTCATCAGGTTATATTTATTTGTTTATACACTTATAAACAATTAGTCCCAGCTGTCTTGCAAATCATCTATTTCTCGCCTATCTCGCTTGGTAGGCCTTCCAGTTCCCCTATCACGCTTTAATACAGGTGAATTAAATACAGAAACTAATTTTGGGTCTAATTCGGGCGGTGTTAAGTCTTCAAAAAATGGAGCTGCTTTGGCCGCATCTACTCTTTTTTCAAGTAATGCCAGCACCTTTAAAATTTTCTTTTGATGGTCTTTTTGTATGGTGTAAAGGTCTTCTATTTTCACAATATGAGCTGGTTTGACCGATTGACCGCCCATTTTCACCTTTCCTGCCTTACAAGCCTCGGTAGCAATGCTTCTTGTTTTATAGACTCGAATAGCCCACAGGTATTTATCAATCCTTAATTTATCGTTTGCTGGGGCCATATAAATTCAAAAATAAGCGCTTTTGTTTATACTTTGTTATTAGATTTGCATATTCTAAAAAATCAAGCATAAAAATGAACGAAAATTTCAAATCAATTATCGAAAATGCATGGGATGACAGAAGTATTTTACATACTACTGAAGTAAAGGCAGCAATCAATGCAATTATTGATCAATTAGATAAAGGTGAATTAAGGGTTGCAGAACCAACAGCAAATGGCTGGAAAATAAATGAATGGGTAAAAAAAGCAGTGGTATTATATTTTCCCATCAACGAAATGCAAGAAATAATTGTGGGCCCATTTGTTTACCACGATAAAATGAAATTGAAAACCAATTATGTAGCGCAAGGCGTAAGAGTAGTGCCCAATGCAGTTGCACGCTATGGTGCATTTTTAGCAAAGGGTGTAATTATGATGCCTTCCTATGTAAATATTGGTGCCTTTGTAGATGAAGGCACTATGGTTGATACATGGGCTACAGTAGGCTCTTGTGCACAAATAGGTAAGCATGTTCACTTAAGTGGAGGTGTAGGTATAGGCGGTGTATTAGAACCCCTACAAGCAGCTCCAGTTATTATTGAAGATGGTTGCTTTATTGGTTCAAGATGCATTGTGGTAGAAGGCGTACATGTCGAAAAAGAAGCCGTATTAGGTGCAAATGTTGTCTTAACCGCATCCACTAAAATTATTGATGTAAGCGGTGCAACACCCGTAGAATATATAGGCCGTGTACCTGCAAGATCGGTTGTGATACCTGGATCTTATACAAAGGAATTTACTGCAGGCGCATTCCAAGTTCCTTGTGCTTTAATTATTGGCCAAAGAAAAGCATCAACAGACTTAAAAACATCTCTTAATAATGCTTTAAGAGAATACAATGTTGCCGTATAAACAAATGAAAATAGGTTACGACGCTAAAAGAGCCTTTGCAAATTTTACAGGACTAGGCAATTATGCACGGTCTACTATCGGCAATATTTGCAAAGTGTATCCTGCACACGAATATTATTTATATACGCCGAAGAAAGTAGCAGATGGCGCAAGTGATTTTATTCATGATATTAAAAACGCACACATTCGCGGACCACGAAATTTATTTTACGGAACATTTTCTGCCGCTTGGAGACGATTTGGAATTGCCGCAGATGCTGCTCACGATCAAATAGATTTATACCATGGTTTAAGCCACGAAATACCCGATGGCATTGAGAAAACCAATATCAAAACAGTGGTTACCATTCACGATTTAATTTTCAAAAGATTCCCCCATTATTATAAAAAAATTGATCGAAAAATTTATGATAATAAAATTAAACATGCGGTAAAATTTGCACATACTATTATTGCTATTTCAGAGCAAACTAAAAAAGATATTATTGAATTTTACCAAGTAGCCGAAAATAAAATTGAAGTTATTTACCAAGCTTGCGATACCATTTTTGAAAAAAAACAATCAAGTATTGCATTAAATGTTGTCAAAGAAAAATATGCCCTGCCAGCTAATTATTTATTATACGTAGGTACAATAGAAGAAAGAAAAAATGCTTTGGTGATCTTACAAGCCATGCTAGAATTGCCCAGCCATGTGAAATTAGTCATGGTGGGAAAGAAAAAATCTTATGGTTTAATCATCGATGCATTTATAAAAAAGCACGAATTAAACGATCGGGTTATACAAATCAATCAAGTAGACTTTAAAGACCTACCCGCTATTTATCAAGCGGCAAATATATTTATTTACCCTTCTAAATTTGAAGGTTTCGGCATCCCAATAATTGAAGCATTACAGTCCGAAACGCCCGTTATTGCCGCAAAAGGTTCTTGCCTAGCAGAAGCCGGTGGCCCTAACAGCTTATATTTTGAACCAAGCAATGCCGAGGAACTGGCCGGTTTAATTGCCGATTTATTAGCAGACGAAAGCAAACAAAAAAGTATGGCTGCTAGCGGTAAAAAATATGGCGAAAAATTCAATGGCGAAAAAATTGCAACTGAATTAATGGGCCTCTATCAATCAATCTTATCGAGATGAATTATACAGAAGAAATTAGAAAAACAATTAATATATTAAATGCAGGCGGAACCATACTCTATCCTACTGATACCATTTGGGGCTTAGGTTGCGATGCAAGAAACGAAGCGGCCATTGATAAAGTAATTGCTTTAAAAAAAAGACCTGCAGCTAAAAGTTTTGTGCTGCTATTAGACAATGAAAATAAAATACAATCCTATGTTCAAGAAGTGCCAGAAATAGCCTGGAGCCTCATAGAATTCGCAGATAGCCCAATGACAATTATTTTACCCAATGCAAAAAATTTAGCAAAAAATGCCATCAACGAAGATGGTAGTATTGGCATCCGAATTGTCAAGAGTGGATTTGCACATCAACTGATTCAAAAATTTAAATTCCCAATTGTTTCTACTTCTATCAATTTATCTGGCGAAGCGGCAGCAATTGAGCGCAGCGACATTGACCCCTATTTTTTAACAGCTGCAGATTATGTTTGTGATTTAAATGAAATTGGCACCGGGAAACCTTCGAGCATTATCAAATTAGCGACCAACGGCACTTTTGAATTTATCAGGAAATAACGCTTTTTTTCTTATTTTCACGCCAAATAAATAATACCATTTGAAAAATCTGTTAACACATCCTATTATTCCAATCATTACCGAAGTGGCGCAAGAACGCAAAGTAGCGGTTTATGTGATTGGTGGATATGTGCGCGATTTATTATTAAATAGAAAATCTAAAGACATCGATTTTTTAATTATTGGCAATGGAATTGAATTTGCAGAAGCTGTTGCTTTAAAAATTGGCAATAAAACGGCAGTCAATGTTTTCAAAAACTTTGGCACAGCTATGCTGAATTACAAAGGCTGGGAAATAGAATTTGTAGGTGCTAGAAAAGAATCTTATCGAAACGATTCGCGCAAGCCCATTGTAGAAGACGGAAATTTACAAGATGACCAAAACAGAAGAGATTTTACCATCAATACCCTTGCCATTAGTTTAGCAAAAATTAACTATGGTAAATTAATTGATCCATTCGATGGCATGACAGACATCGAGCAAAAGCTGATTAGAACTCCGCTTGAGCCTAACGTAACCTATTCCGACGACCCACTGCGCATGATGCGTGCGATTCGTTTTGCAGCGCAATTAAACTTTAAAATTGATGCGGCTTCTTTGCAAGCCATCACCGAAAATAAAGAACGCATTCAAATTGTGAGTAAAGAACGCATCACCGATGAGCTCAATAAAATAATGCTTTCGGCAAAACCTTCGATTGGATTTGAACATTTATTTAATACCGGATTGTTGCAAATCATATTTCCGGAAATGGCGAATTTGCATGGTGTAGAAACCATCAATGGTAAAGCACATAAAGATAATTTTTACCATACCTTACAAGTGCTTGATAATATTTGCGAAAACACCGATGATTTGTGGTTAAGATGGGC
>CANNIS010000084.1 GCA_947505035.1 Sphingobacteriales bacterium | reverse complement strand
TATCACCACGTCGTATCATTAAACAAAGTTATTAAATTTACTTATTTAATTAGGCGTTTTAGCCGCTATTTGTAATTGTAAAATAATGATGTTAGTTTTACAAAAAACCAAAAATATGAATACTATTCATTAATATTAACACTAGACATGGAAAACCTTCCAACGAATTTTCAAGAAATTAAACAATTTTAATAGCTCATGCATATTTCCATTACAGGGCTTAAACCAAAAGGCCTATTTGGTTTTTTTAAATTTTGGTCTTTAGCCATTCCCTCTTTTCAAGAAGCAAAAAAAGCAGAAGGCATTTTATTTTGTGAAGTGAAGAATATGTACGGGAACCAATGTACAATTACAGCGTGGGAATCTAGAGATCATATGTTACAGTTTATGCGCAGTGGAATACACCTCAAAGCAATGAAAGCTTTTAATAAAATAGCTACGGGAAAATCTTACGGCTACGAATCAGATGAAATTCCTACTTGGGAACAAGCATATGCAACGCTGCAAGAAAAAGGGAAATTACACAGCTAAATTAATTGCATACTTCTAGCGCATATTTTTAACTATTTCAAAGGATTGCATCTGCAATGTCGTCTAAAAACAAAAATAAATTCAATTATGCGAAAAATCTCCTTCACGCTAGTCTTTGCCTTAGGTCTAATTGGTATGGCAAATGCCCAGACTTATCAAAACCTATGGATTCCTGATACTTTAAGTGGTACCACTTTTAATCTTACCATTAAAGATACCATCAAACAACTCAGAATAGGAAACCAAACCATTACAGGTGGCATTAATAATAATTTTTGGGGACCAACCTTGTTTATCAATAAAGGAGATGTGGTGCATATGAATGTGCGAAATAATTTAAATGATAGTACAACTATTCATTGGCATGGTATGCATTTACCAGCAGTAATGGATGGCGGTCCTCATCAAGTAATTCCACCGGGAACTTTATGGCAGCCTTATTGGGAAATGAAAAACCAAGCCGGCACCTATTGGTATCATCCACATTTACATGAAATGTCTACCGAACATATGAATAAAGGTATTGGTGGGTTTATGATTGTGCGCGACGCAGAAGAAGCAGCTTTAGCAATTCCTAGAACATATGGTGTTGATGATATTCCTTTAATGTTAACTAGTAGAAGATACAATGCAAATAACCAATTTGTATCTACCAATGTGGCCTATGGAGATTATATGTTAACCAATGGTACACCTAATGCACAAATTAGTTTACCCAAACAATTTGTTCGCTTAAGAATTTTAAATGCTGAAATTGAGCGTGGATACGATTTAGGTTTTAGCGACAATAGAACTTTTTATATTATAGCTAACGATGGCGGATTATTAAATGCTCCGGTTTCCGCAACTCGAGTAAAATTAATGGTTGGCGAGCGCGTAGAAATTTTAGTAAACTTAGGGAACGATGCAGTTGGTGCTATACTTGATTTAAAAGCATTTAATGCTGGTCAAGCATTTGGATTTCCTGGTGGAGAACCAGCTACTTCTGGTCAATTTGGAAGCCTATTAAACAATTTAGATTTTCCAGTTTTAAGAATTAACGTTGCAGCAACAAATACAAATGCAATAACAAGTGTACCCACTACTTTAGTGAATAATACTTATTGGACCGCAGCAGATGCAACAGTGAGTAGAACTTTAACTGTTACTGGCGGACAACCAGGTCCGAATGCAACACCTTTTGCATTCGATAATAAAATTTTTGACCTGAGTTATATCAATAAAACGCTCAACTTAAATGACATTGAAAAATGGACCATCACCAATAGCAATGTATTCGGACATACTTTTCACATTCACGATGTGGAATTTAAAATAGTAGCCAGAAATGGTTCTGCTACTGCAGTTGGTGCACACGAATCGGGTTGGAAAGATGTGCTTTATTTACCTCGAAGCGAAAATGCAACTTTTGTTGCACGTTTTGATGATTATGCAGATCCTATTCATCCATTTATGTATCACTGTCATTTTTCTAACCACGAAGACGGCGGCATGATGGGACAATTTGTGGTAAATGGTACAACTGGCATCAACAATACTAAAGAAAAAATCAGCTTTACTATTTTTCCAAATCCAGCGAAAGAAAAATTATTCTTAAGCCTTGCTGATACAAAAAATTCGGTTTATTATATTACTATTTTTAATTTAAGTGGAAGAGCATTGATGATGCTTCCACAGCCTGAAATACAAAAAGGAATTGACATTTCTTTATTAGCCAAAGGAACCTATCTTTTACAATTAATGGATAAAGAAACCAAATCAATCAGTATTCAGAAATTTATCAAAGAATAATGATTCGCGTTTTAAAAGTTATTTTTATTTTATTTGTATGGAGCTCCTTTGGGTTTAAAGGGGAGCCATATAAAGAGACTAAACATGTCGGTAAGTCGATTTCGGATTTTAGTTTACTGAATATAGATAGGACTCACATTTCTTTTAAAACTTACCCAAATGCAAAAGGATTTATCATTGTATTTACTTGTAATCATTGTCCATTTGCAAAATTATATCCTGAAAGATTAAATGCATTGAATTTAAAATACAGCAGTTTGGGTGTTCCGTTATTGGCAATTAATTCGATGGATACAGCAGTTTACGAAGAAGAAAGTTTTGAATTGATGCGTGCAAAAGCCATGCGCGAAAAAACAAACTTTCCTTATTTATATGACGCCTCGCAAATTGTTGGAAAAAGTTTTGGTGCAGACCATACGCCACATGCTTTTATTTTATGGAAAGAAAACGAACAATGGATTATTAAATATGCTGGCGCCATAGACGACAATGGCGAACATGCTGAATTAGCAAACTCCTATATCGAAAATGCATTGAATGAATTACTTGCTAACAAGCCCATAAGTAATCAAGAAACAGCCTCTTTTGGATGTAGAATTTATTATAGAAAATAAAGATTAAAAATGGTTAATTTTTAAGGCCTTCTAGCAATGGGTGGTCTTTTTTAACTAATTTAAATTACAAAAAAAGGAGGGCTAATTAGCTCTCCTTTTTTTTGTAATTAGTTACTCTTGATGAATTTAAAAGATTGCTGATTGATTCTAATAAAATACAATCCACTAACTAAATCACCTAGATCGATTTTAACAGGTTTATTGATTTCGAAATTCTGATGTTCCGTGATTATTTTTGAACCTTTTAAATCGTAAACTTCTATCAATGCATTCTGTACCGAATTTGAGGCATTCAATGCAACATAAATTTCGTTTGTAGCTGGATTTGGATAAATGGCAAATGTCGCGTTTGCATCTATTTCATTTATCCCTAAAGTACTTACGCTATATTCTATTGATTTATTTATACATCCGTTAATGCTGTCAATCTTCACAGCATAATTTCCATTTTTATTGATTGTTAAAGTTCTAACAGTTGAACCTGCTATTAAATTACTATTATAATACCATTGATAAGTATTGGCAATGGTACTTGTTAATTCTGTAGCAGATGTCGCAGTAATTATTGGCTTAGCTGGATTTTTTTCGAAAGAAATTTTAATAGCTGCTGAAGTGTCTGCCGCACATACACCCGAAATCACAACCCTTTTAAACCAGATTGATTTTGTAAAATTTGTTGGTGTATAATTTTGTGTATTGCCGGCTATAATATCTGAAAATCCTGAATTTGCATTAGTGGTCGAACTTAACCAAGCATAAATGTAAAGTAAGCCATCACCACCTGTTGCTTTAGCAGCAAGTATTTCAGAAGGTGTATTACCTTCACATATACTATAGGAGTTAGTCGTTATGGAATTATTCGTTACCGGTTTAGTAACTAAAATAAAAATGGAAGCAGAGGTATCTGCTGCGCAAGGACCAGCAGTAACGACTCTCTTAAACCAAGTATTTTGAAACAATGCTTTTGGTGAATAATTTTGTGAATAACTCGAATCAACTGCGACATAACCAATTGCTGAATTTGTTGTAGAACGTAACCATTGATAAGCATAATTGATTCCATCACCTCCACTAGGAATTGTAGCAGTTAATTGAGGAGGGATTGTACCACTACATATTACTTGAAGAGAATTATTTATAATATTTCCTGTAATTGAATAATTAATTATAACAGAAATTGCTGCACTCGTATCATTAGTACATAATCCGGAACTCGCTACTCTTTTAAACCAAGTGTTTTGAAACAATACTTTTGGTGAATAATTTTGTGCATAACTAGAATCAAGTGCTGAGAATCCAGTAGAAGCATTTGTTGTTGAGCTTAACCACTGATATGAATAATACAATCCATCGCCTCCTGTTGCAGCACTAGCAGTAATTTGAGCAGGTACAGATCCCGAACAAATTGTTTGTGCTGTACTAGTAATGGTATTTGTTGCGATGGGATTTGTTATCGAAATTTTAATTGCAGCACTCGTATCATTAGCACATAAGCCTGAGCTCACAACCCTTTTAAACCAAGTATTTTGAGATATTACTTTTGGTGAATAATTTTGTGCGTAACTAGAATCAAGTACGGAGAAACCAATGGAAGCATTTATTGTTGAGCTTAACCAATGATATGAAAAATTCAAACCGTCGCCGCCTGTTGCAGTGCTAGCAGTAATTTGAGTAGGTACAGATCCGGAACAAATTGTTTGCACTGCACTAGTAATGGTATTATTTGCGATGGGATTCGTAATCGAAAATTTAATCGCAGCGCTCGTATCATTGGCACATAAGCCAGAACTCGCTACTCTTTTAAACCAAGTGTTTTGAGATATTACTTTTGGTGAATAATTTTGTGCGTAACCAGAATCAAGTGCGGAGAATCCAATATAAGCATTTGTTGTAGAGCTTAACCACTGATATGAATAATACAAGCCATCGCCTCCTGTTGCAGTGCTAGCATTAATCTGAGCAGGAATAGATCCCGAACAAATTGTTTGCGCATTACTAATAATAGTATTGGTTGTAATTGGATTCGTAATCGAAATTTTAATTGCCACACTCGTATCGTTTGCACATGTACCCGAACTCGATACCCTCTTAAACCAGGTATTTTGTGAAACAGCACTTGGCGTATAATTTTTACTATTACTTGATAAAATAGCAGAAAAACCACTGCTTGAACTATAGGTAGATTTTAACCAAGAATAAACATAATTTATACCATCGCCTCCTGTTGCTGTACTAGCAATAATTTGAGCAGGTATAGTTCCCCTACAAATTGTTTGTGCCGAACTAGTAATGATATTGGCAGTAATTGGTTGCGTAATCGAAATTTTAATTGCTGCACTTGTATCATTTACACATGCACCCGAACTCGTTACTCTTTTAAACCAAGTGTTTTGTGTAATAATACTTGGTGTGTAATTTTTATTATTACTAGACACAATAGCAGAAAAACCAATGCTTGCACTGTAGGTAGATTTCAACCATGTATAAACATAATTTATACCATCGCCTCCTGTTGCATTGCTAGCAGAAATTTGAGCAGGTACAGTTCCCGAACAAATTGTTTGTGCTAAACTGGTAATGGTATTTGTTGCAATGGAATTTGTAGTCGTAATTTTAATAGCAGCAGTCGTATCATTGGTACATGCACCCGAACTCGTTACTCTTTTAAACCAAGTGTTTTGTGAAATAGCAGCAGGCGAATAGTTCTGAGAATAACTAGACTGGATTGATGTGAAACCTGATGTTGCACTGGTTGTTGACTTCAACCAACTATAATTATAGTAAAACCCATCGCCTCCTGTTGCAGTACTAGCAGTAATTTGAGCAGGTACAGTTCCCGAACAAATTATTTGTGCTGCACTGGTAATTATATTTGTTGCAATGAGATTTGTTACTATAATCTTTACTGAAAATGTTGTATCATAACCACAAACACCCGAACTTACTGCCCTTTTAAACCAAGTACTTTGAGATAATGTAGCAGGAGTAAAACTTTGCGTATTTGAATTTATAATACTATTAAACCCAGCACTTGCACTGGTGGTAGAACTTAACCATACAAAATTATAGGCTGTATTTGCACCTCCACTTGGAATAGATGCAGTAATTGTTGCTGGTGCTGTACCCGCACAAATAATTTGTGTGGGATTAGTGATAGTATTATTAGTAATAGGATTTTGAACCGTTATTTTTGAAGCTACACTCGTATCACTAGTACAAATACCCGAGCTCACCACTCGCTTAAACCAGGTAGTTTGAGACAATGCAGTAGGCGCATAATTTTTCTTATTACTAAAAGCAATTGCTGTAAACCCTGCAGTAGCACTGTTAGTAGATTTTAACCATTGATAGGTATAACCCAAAC
>CANNIS010000083.1 GCA_947505035.1 Sphingobacteriales bacterium | reverse complement strand
TGATTAACCCTTTCAAAGTATTGTATTTATTGGCTTTGCCGATGCTCGTATTTTTTACAGCATGCGAAAATGATTTAACAAAAGTCGAAAAAATTTCGAACCTCGAAGTGAGTTTACCAATTGAAACTAGCAAAGAGGTAGAAATTATTTACAGCGATTCTGCTGTGGTGCGTGCACGATTAAACAGTCCAGAATTAAAATTCTATAAAGTAGCTAAGCCTTACCGCGAAATGCCCAAAGGATTAAAAGTGGAATTTTTTTCTCCGGGTTTAATTTTAGAAAGCACCTTGCAAGCCAAGTTTGGTCGTAAATACGAAAACCAAGGATTAGTAGAAGTGCGAGACAGTGTAGTAGTCATTAATAAAAAAGGCGAACGCCTCGATACCGAAAAATTAATTTGGAACGAAAAAACCGGTAAAATTTATACCGATCAATTTGTGCGTATTCAAACCAAAAACGAAGTGATTTATGGCGAAGGCTTAACCGCAAACCAAAATTTCAGTACTTATAAAATATTTAAAATTAGGGGCGTTTTTAATCTCAACAATGAATAAATCTAAAGTAAGCGAAGGCATTTGGTTTGGAATATTTACTATCTGCCTGTTTATCACCATTATGCTCTTGAGTAGCAAGGTTTCCAGCAAATCTGACAAAATTGTATTTGGCCTAGCTACTTTGTTCGCTATGTACCGTTTTTACACACGTAGAGCTATGAGAATCAATAACTTAGACAGAAAGTAAATTCCTGCTAAGAAATATTTTCAAAAAATGGTATCTTGCGCATCTTAAAAAATAAAAATTATAAAATAGAATAAGCGATATGGGATTAATGACAACTATGCGTAACAAAGGCGGCTTACTGGTGGGTATCATCGGTTTTGCAATTGTTGCATTTTTAGCTGGTGACGTAATTGTTTCGGGTAGAAACATTTTCGGAGACGGACAAAACGAAATTGGTAATGTAAACGGCGAAAGTATTGAATACACTGCTTTTCAAACTAAGTTAGACGAAAATACAGAAGCCTATAAAAAGAATTCAGGCCAAGGAGATATCAATCCAACCATGAATGGTTATTTGGTAGACCAAACTTGGAATCAAATGGTACAAGATATTATTTTGAAAAAATCGATTGCGGTGTCGGGCGTAGGCGTGAGTGCAGACGAGCTTTTCGACATGATTCAAGGTAAAAATCCACATCCAGAAGTGCGTCGTGCATTTGCGAATCCACAAACGGGTGTGTTTGATCCTTCTCAAGTAGTTACCTTCTTAAAGAATTTAGATACACAAGATCCAACGGGTGCAACTAAAAAACAATGGTTGGCTTTCGAAAAAGCCATCAACGAAGAACGCATTCGTCAAAAATATTTCAATTTAGTAAAAGGCGCTATGTACACGCCAACTGCTTTTGCAAAAGCAAACTTTACAGAGCAAAATAAAACAGCCAACATTTCTTATGTGGTATTAGATTATGCAAGCATTCCAGATAATTCGGTTAAAGTTAGCGAAAGCGAAATGGCAGCCTATTATAATGAGCACAAATACAAATACGCACAAAAAGAAAATGCGCGTAGCTTCGATTATATTTATGTAGATGTATTGCCAAGTGCAGAAGATAGCATCGCGGTGAAGAAATCAATCGATCAACAATTAGTTGGTTTACAAACTACCACCAACGATTCTACTTATATTGCTTTAAATGCAGACACCAAGTTTGCAGCAGAATATGCTAAGCGTGGTGCATTGCCAGGTGCTTTAGATACCGTAATGTTTAGCAAGCCACAAGGTTATATTATGGGCCCATACATTGATGGTGGTGCTTATAAAATTGCTAAATTAATGTCGATTAAATCATTACCAGATTCAGTTCGTGCGCGTCATATCTTAATTAAGGCAACCAACGAAAACGCAATGGCCATGAAAACCAAAGCAGATAGTTTGAAAAAACTAATTGATGCAGGTGCAGACTTTGCAACTTTGGCGCAACAATATTCGGAAGACGGAACGAAAGATAAAGGTGGCGATTTAGGTTATTTCGATAACAAACAAATGGTAAAACCATTCAGCGATTTTTGTTTCAAAGGAACAAAAGGAGAAATGGGTGTAGTAGGAACTCAATTCGGTTTCCATGTAATTCAAATTACCGATCAAAAGAATTTTGATAAACAAATATTAGTGGGTGTAATTGATCGTAAGATTGAACCTAGTTCACAAACTTCGCAAGCATTGTATTCAAAAATCAATGAAGTGTTGGCTGGTGTAAAAGATGCCTCTGCATTTACTGCTTTAAAATTAGGAGACGGATTAAATAAAAGAGTAGCAGAAAACATCAAAGAAAATGATCGTTTTGTTGCGGGCTTAGATAATCCACGCGAATTGATTCGTTGGGCATACAAAGCTAAAAAAGGCGAGGTGTCTACTTTGTTCGAAATTGGCGATAAATATGTATTCGCTAATTTGACGCAAATCAAAGAAAAAGGAACAATTGCCCAAGAATATTTAAAAAATGAATTAGAAGCTGCCGTTCGTCAAGAAAAGAAAGCGACTCAATTAAGCGAAAAATTAACTGCTGCTGCAGCTGGTGCAAGTAATATGCAACAAATAGCGCAAAAAGCAGGCGTAGCGGCACAAGTAGCCAATGGCCTTAACTTTGCCTTCCCAGTTATTCCAGGTGTAGCTAGAGAGCCAGAAGTAGTTGGAAATGTATTTTCATTAGCGAAAGGCAAAATCTCGAAACCAATTATTGGCGGTAAAGGAGTTTATGTAGTTACGGTCGATAATTTTATCGAGGCCATGCAATTGCCAGATTATAATGCTAAAAAAGCGGAACTAGCTGCTGGTGTTAAATCTAGAGTAGATCAAGAATTATTAGAAGCACTTAAAAATAAAGCCGACATAAAGGATAATAGAATTCGCTTTTACTAATCGAATTTTTATTAATTTTAGAATCTAAAAGAGATAGCTTTATGTTAACTCTTTTAGATTTTTTTAATTTATAGCCATGGACATTCAAGAAAACTTTGTCAATAAAGTTGCCCAAAGCGGAATCATCTCTTTCGACTTAGGAAAATATTACCATGATGGGGAGCGTGTAGTTTACGATATCAAAGAAAATTTATTTCAAGGATTAATGTTGCGCGAAAAAGATTTTCGCGAATTTATTAAAACGCATGATTGGTCTGTTTATGCAGGCAAAAATGTGGCGATTATTTGCAGTGCCGATGCCATCGTACCTACTTGGGCTTATATGTTATTGGCCGTAAAATTAACACCCATTGCTCATTTAATGGTCTTCGGAGATTTAGTTGCGTTAGAAGATGCACTATTTAGAGATGCCCTCGAAAAGGTTGACTGGACTGCATTTCAAGAAGAGCGTGTAGTGGTAAAAGGATGTGGCGATTTGCTAGTTCCGGTTGCAGCTTATGTAGAAATTACTCGCCGCTTACAACCCATTGCCAAAAGTATTATGTATGGCGAACCCTGTTCTACCGTACCCATTTATAAAAAACAATAATTGCCTATTTCGTACATGAAAAATACGCTTCAATTTATTTTCTTACTCGTTTTTTTTAGCGTACAAAACTTGCAAGCACAATTGCAAAATACGCAACCCGAATTTAAAACAGGTTCGTTTCAAGCGGGCGAAAATTTAAAATATAAAATTAAGTATGGCTTCATTACCGCGGCCGAAGCCACTTTGGAGGTGCAAGAAGGTAAAAAACAAAGTAATGGCGAAAAATATTTTCATTATATCGCGCATGGTAAAACCACTGGCTCTTTCGATTTTTTTATGCATGTAAAAAATCGTTACGATTCTTATGTCGATCAACAAACATTATTGCCCTATCAGTTTACCGAAACCGTACGCGAAGGCAATTATAAAAGAAATTCTTACGCAAACTTTGACAGAGAAGATAATAAAGTACAAGCCAGTAAAGGCACTTATAATGTGCCTGCCAACACCTTCGATATTATTTCCTTATATTATTTTGCGCGTTCGCTCGATTTAAAAAATATCAGTGTGGGCGAAAGTGTGCACATGAATTATTTTTTAGATAAAGCGGTGTATCCGGCTAATATTGAATACCTCGGTAAAGAAACCATTAGTACCGAAACCGGTAAATACGAATGCATTAAGGTAAGCCCTACACTACAACCGGGCCGTGTGTTTAGACGTGATAGCAAAATGTATATTTGGATTTCGAACGATGCCAATCGCATACCTGTAAAAATAGAAGTAGAAATTTTAATTGGTTCGCTTATCCTCGAATTGCAATCGTTTAGCGGCTTAAAATATCCGGTTACGGCTAAAAGAAATTAAATATGATTCAGATCGAAAACACTTTAATTTCGGAAGAAATAATTACCGAAAACTTTGTTTGTAATTTAAATAAATGCAAAGGCGAATGTTGTGTAGCTGGCGATGCCGGTGCACCACTCGAAGCAGCAGAATTAAAAATAATGGAAACGGTTTTCGAAAAAGTAAAACCTTATTTAAACGAAAAAGGATTAAAGGCAATTGCCGAACAAGGTTTATATGTGATCGACGATGACGGCGATTATACTACTACTTGTGTCGAGAAAAATTTAGAATGCGCTTATGTACTTTTCGAAAATGGCATTACGCAATGTGCTTTCGAAAAAGCCTATAACGATGGTGTCATCGATTTTAAAAAACCCATTTCTTGTCATTTATATCCCATCAGAATTACCCCATACGAAACTTTCGAAGCACTTAATTACGACCGTTGGTCTATTTGTGGCGATGCTTGCCGATTTGGAGATAGTTTAAAAGTGCCTGTTTATCAGTTCTTAAAAGAACCCCTCATTCGTAAATACGGCGAAAACTGGTACAAACAACTCCAATTATTGGTCGAATAGGTGTATTATCTACAATTAGGCAACATTCATCTCAAATTTGTAATAAATAACACCTTTAACAACAATATTTTGTAATTTAAATTGTTAATCAAAAAAAATTAATAATTTAAATATATAGATATGAAAAAAGTCCTATTTGCAATCGTAGCCAGCGCAATGGTTATTGTTGCCTGTAACAAAGAGCAAATGCCATTTGAGCAAAGCATCAGTGTAACAGATTTGTCTAAAAATGTGAGCAGCTATGTTTCAGAAAATTATCCAGACGCTACTATTGAAGAAGCATTAGTAGTAAATGAAAATCAGCCCGTAACGGTTGTTATATTAAATACTAACGAGCAATTGGCTTTTAACGAAGCAGGTCTTTATTTAGGTGAAGGTTTAAATTACCGTGGTGGTAAAGGTGGCGGTCGTGGTGGAAACCATGGCGGTGGTCATAATCATGGCGGTGGACACGGCGGTCATCATGGTGGTGGACACCATGGAGGCGGTCATCACGGTGGTCATCACGGAATTGATTCTACTACATTAGATTCATTATTACCAGGTGCGCAAGCATACATCGATTCTAACTTCGCAGGTTATACAGTTGTTGGTGCTAGAAGAGATAGCACTTGTCAATATGGTGCCGTTATTAATTTAATGATTTCAAACAGATCATTTACTGGTCCAATAAAAATCACTTTTGATTTAACAGGTAATTTCTTGATGAGTTCGGTTCGTTATTCTTATGCAAATGCGCCTCAATTAGTAAAAAATTATATTACTAATAATTACGCTGGTTATAATGTTAGAAATAAAGCAGTGCAAAGTACTTTAGCGAATGCAAGTATTCAATACAATGTATTTGTTGCCGATACGGTTAACAGATATTTAGTAACTGTAAAAGACGATGGAACGCTAGTTTGCGTTAAGTAATATTTCCAAAATCTATTAAATTATAAAAAGCGGCCCTAGCAATTGGGTCGCTTTTTTTATTGATTAGGATTGATAAATCAATTTCTGATGCATAATTATTATCAATTAAAAATAAAATTATTATTTTTGTTGAAATTAAAATGAAAGAAATTATGGCTAAGCCAAAAAAAATAAAAGAAACACCAACGCTCGACGGAAGAGATGTTATCGTTTTTCTAAATAAAATTAAAGCTTCGAATATAAAGCAGATTTCTTCAGCTGAACAATCTCGCATTTTAAAAAACTACCAAAAACTAAAAGAGATTGCAACATTTTAATGTTCGCTTACATTGAATCAAGAGGACAAACTAATACGACTTACACAAAATCACCCCATCAAACCATTTTACCGGCCCTAGCAATTGGGCCGCTTTTTTTATTGAGCAGATTTGCATTGTATATTTAGGCTTAAAGCCTTATATTTAGGGCTTAAATACATCTCTTGATGAAAGGCATAATACTAGCTGGAGGGTCTGGAACCCGTTTACACCCATTAACGCTTGCAATGAGCAAGC
>CANNIS010000082.1 GCA_947505035.1 Sphingobacteriales bacterium | reverse complement strand
TTTCAGATAAGCAATAGTATATACGCCCATTGGGTTAATTATTTGTTTATGTCAACTATTAGAAAAGAGCTTGCCAACAGAATTTTAGTGTTAGATGGCGCCATGGGCACCATGATTCAACGCTATAAACTAGAAGAAAAAGATTTTAGAGGGCTAAGATTTGCCAATCACCCTTGTGATTTAAAGGGGAATAATGATTTATTAAATTTAATCAGGCCAGATATTATTTTGGCTATTCATAAAGAATATTTAGCAGCTGGTGCAGATATTATCGAAACCAATACTTTTAGTTGTAATTCAATTTCATTAGAAGATTATCAAATGCCCGAATTGGTTTATGAACTTAATTTCGAAGGGGCTAAAATTGCCAGAGCAGCAGCAGACGAATTTACAAAACTAGATCCAAGCAAACCAAGATTTGTAGCCGGTGCAATTGGTCCAACTACGCGCACGCTATCTTTATCTCCAGATGTAAATGATCCTGGTTTTAGAGCGATGCATTTCGACGAGTTAGCGGCAACTTATGCAGAACAAATTAAAGGCTTAATGGATGGTGGATCTGATGTTATTTTAATTGAAACCATCACCGATACTTTAAATGCCAAAGCATGTTTGTTTGCCATAGATGCCTATGCAAAAACAAGTGGCAACAAAATTCCTGTCATGATTTCGGGAACCATTACCGATGCCAGCGGCAGAATTTTATCTGGACAAACAACCGAAGCTTTTTTAAATTCTGTAACGCATATTGATTTATTAAGTATAGGATTAAACTGCGCTTTAGGGGCAAAAGAAATGCGTCCTTATATCGAAGAGTTAGCTAACAAAGCAGAAGTGTTTGTGAGTGCTTATCCAAATGCGGGCTTACCCAATGAGTTTGGAGAATACGATGAAAGTCCAGAAAAAATGTGTGTACATATTCAAGATTTTGTGGAAAGCGGATTTTTAAATATTGTTGGAGGTTGTTGCGGAACAACACCAGATCATATTCGTGCTATTGCTATTGAAGCGGGAAAAGCAAAACCTCGCGAAATAAAAAAACAAGAACCTTACACAAGATTAAGTGGATTGGAGCCTTTGGTGTTAACGCCGATAACCAATTTTGTAAACATAGGCGAACGAACCAATGTAACAGGCTCTCCTAAATTTGCGAAATTAATTTTAGCGGGCGATTTCGACGCTGCTCTGGCTGTTGCTAGACAACAAGTAGAAGGTGGCGCGCAAATCATAGATGTAAATATGGACGAAGGCATGCTCGACTCCGAAGCAGCCATGGTAAAATTTTTAAATTTAATTGCGTCCGAACCCGATATTGCCAAATTGCCTATCATGATTGATTCCTCTAAATGGTCGGTTATTGAAGCAGGATTAAAATGTGTACAAGGAAAAGCCATTGTCAATTCGATATCTTTAAAAGAAGGAGAAGAAAATTTTATTGCTTATGCAAATAAAGTAAAAAGCTATGGCGCGGCCATGGTTGTAATGGCTTTCGACGAAAAAGGACAAGCGGATTCTTACGAAAGAAGAATTGAAATTTGTAAAAGATCTTATGATATCTTAACTAAAATTGTGGGCTTCGCTGCGCAGGATATTATTTTCGATCCAAATATTTTAACAGTTGCAACGGGTTTAGAAGAGCATAATAATTATGCGGTAGATTTTATCAACGCAACCAAATGGATTAAGCAAAACTTGCCATTGGCAAAAGTAAGCGGCGGCGTAAGTAATATTTCTTTTTCATTTAGAGGAAACAATATTGTAAGAGAAGCCATGCACTCGGCGTTTTTATATCATGCCATTCAAGCAGGACTCGATATGGGCATTGTGAATGCAGGCATGCTCGAAGTGTACGAAGAAATTCCAAAAGATTTGCTCGTGTTAGTAGAAGATGTTTTGTTGAATAGAAATCCAGATGCAACCGAACGCTTAGTTAATTTTGCAGAACAACTAAAAGGAAAGAGCAAAGAAGTTACTAAAGAAGAACAGCAGTGGCGCAAAGGCACCGTGCAAGAGCGTTTAACGCATTCATTAGTTAAAGGTATCATCGAGTTTTTAGATGAAGATGTAGAAGAAGCAAGAAAGATTTTTGAAAGACCCATACAAGTAATCGAAGGGCCTTTAATGGATGGCATGAATGTGGTTGGCGATTTATTTGGGGCAGGAAAAATGTTTTTACCACAGGTTGTTAAAAGCGCAAGGGTTATGAAAAAAGCAGTTGCCTATTTATTGCCATTTATCGAAGAAGAAAAATTAGCCAATCCATCTTTATCACAAAGTTCTTCGCAAGGCAAGGTATTATTAGCAACCGTAAAAGGCGATGTACACGATATTGGTAAAAATATTGTGGGCGTGGTATTGGCTTGTAATAATTACGAAGTAATTGATTTGGGGGTAATGGTACCGGCTAATAAGATTTTAGAAGAAGCTAAAAAACACCAAGTAGATATTATTGGATTAAGTGGTTTGATTACGCCATCATTAGACGAGATGGTTCATTTTGCAAAAGAAATGGAACGAGAAGGATTAAACACCCCATTAATTATTGGTGGAGCAACTACTTCGAGAATTCATACGGTTGTAAAAATAAATCCAAACTATGCAGGTCCAGTAGTACATGTATTAGATGCAAGTCGATCGGTTACGGTAGTGAGTAATTTATTAAATAAAGAAACGCGTAAAAATTACATCGCAGAAATTGCAGCCGATTACGAGAAAACAAATATCGAATATTTAGCAAAGGCGACTACCAAAACGGTAAAGCCAATTGCAGATGCGCGTGCAAGAAAGTTGCCAATTGATTGGGCAAACGAGACGCCTGTAAAGCCTGCTGCATTAGGAGTACAGGTATTTGATAATTTTGATTTGAATGAATTAGCTCAATATATAGATTGGACACCTTTTTTCCATACCTGGGAATTAAGAGGCAGTTATCCGAAAATTTTCAACGACGAATATGTTGGCATAGAAGCTAAAAAGTTATTCGATGATGCGAGATTACTATTGAAAAAAATTATCGACGAAAAATTACTCACTGCTAAAGGGGTTGTTGGATTTTTTCCTGCCAATAGCATAGGCGATGATATCGAAATCTACGCAGATGAAAATCGTAATTCAACTATTGCAACAATTCATACGCTTCGTCAACAAGCTGAAAAGGCCGACCTTACCCCTTATTACGCCTTATCAGATTTTGTGGCACCTAAAGAAAGTGCTAAGCAAGATTATTTCGGTGCCTTTGCGGTTACTACCGGCATTGGTATAGAAAAAATGGTCGAAGAATTTGAAAAAAACCACGACGACTATAATTCAATTATGGTGAAAGCATTGGCCGATCGTTTAGCCGAAGCTTTTGCAGAAAGATTGCATCAAATTGTAAGAAAAGATATTTGGGCTTATGCAAAAAATGAAACTTTATCTAACGAAGAATTAATCAAAGAGAAATATACGGGAATTCGTCCGGCGCCGGGGTATCCGGCCTGTCCAGACCATACCGAAAAAAGAACACTCTTCGATTTATTATCCGTTGAAGCAAATACAGGCATCAATCTTACCGAAAACTTTGCCATGTATCCAACGGCAGCAGTAAGCGGATTTTATTTTGCACATCCTCAAGCAAGGTATTTTGGTTTAGGAAAAATTGGTAAAGATCAAGTAATTGATTATGCCGAAAGAAAAGGTTTAACATTAGCAGAAACAGAAAGATGGTTAGCGCCAAACTTGGCGTATTAATTTATAAAAAATGAAAGTAATAGAGCATATTAAAAACGCAAAGAAAACATTGTTTTCTTTCGAACTTTTACCACCATTAAAAGGTAAAGGCATTCAGTCAATTTTTGACACCATTGATCCGTTGATGGAATTCAATCCGCCATTTATAGATGTCACTTATCATCGCGAAGATTTTATTTATAAGCAAAGAGAAAACGGCTTATTAGAAAAAGTAGCCTACCGAAAAAGACCAGGTACCGTGGCTATTTGCGCTGCGATCATGCATCGTTACAATGTAGATGCCGTACCGCATTTAATTTGCGGAGGATTTACCAAAGAAGAAACAGAAAACGCATTAATCGAGTTGGCTTTTTTGGGAATTGATAATGTGTTGGTATTAAGAGGAGATTCGCGTAAAGCAGAACCCAATTTTATTCCTACACCAGGTGGGCATGCATTTGCTTCCGAGTTATTAAAACAAGTGAGTGATTTAAATAATGGTGTTTACATGCATGACGAAGAACTTTCAACTGCAACTAATTTTTGTATTGGTGTAGCAGGCTATCCTGAAAAACATTTTGAAGCGCCTAACATGAAAACCGATATGGCTTACTTAAAAAAGAAAGTAGACTTAGGAGCAGAATTTATTGTTACCCAAATGTTTTTTGACAATCAAAAATATATTGATTTTGTTAAACTATGTAGGGCCAATGGTATTGATGTGCCTATTATTCCGGGCTTAAAAGCAATTACAGGTAAAAAACAATTAATTAATTTGCCAAAAATATTTAATATTGACATTCCAAGTGATTTGTCGGAAGCAATCAATCAATGCAAAACAGATGAGGACGTAAAAAAAGTTGGGGTAGATTGGTTAATTCATCAGTCAAAAGGATTGATTGAAGCAGGAGCACCGGTATTGCACTATTATACTATGGGCAATGCAGAGCCAACATTACAAATTGCAAAAGCGATATTTTAAATAAATAATTTTGAAAGGATTAGTCATTAAATCTACCGGTAGTTGGTACCATGTTCAATTAGAAGATGGCACTTTACTCGATTGTAGAATTAAAGGTAAGTTTCGAATCAAAGGTATTAAAACAACCAATCCAATTGCAGTTGGTGATCAGGTAAGTGTCGAAATAGACGAACAATCTGAAGCGAGAACTGGTTTAATTTATGAATTAGCAGAAAGAAAAAATTACATCATTCGCAAGTCTATTAATTTATCAAAACAAACGCAGATTATTGCCTCAAATATAGACCAAGCTTTATTGGTGGTAACGTTGAGTAAACCACGCACTTCATTTGGTTTCATCGATCGTTTTTTAGTAACCGCAGAAGCTTATCATATTCCTGTAGTTTTATTATTCAATAAAATAGATCAATACGACGACGAAGATCTTGCTTTTTTGGAGGAAGTAATTGAGTTGTATGAAAAAATTGGCTATGCCTGCCGAAAAATTTCTGCATTGAAATTAATCGGGATAGATGCATTAAAAAATCAAATTGCAGGCCAAACCTCTTTGCTTTCCGGTCATTCGGGTGTTGGTAAATCGACGCTTATCAATCAAATAATTCCTAGTGCTATTATTCGCACCTCCACAATTTCTGTTGCTTCCGAAAAAGGGATTCATACAACAACATTTGCAGAAATGCACCCATTAGAAATGGGAGGATATATTATCGACACGCCAGGCATTAGAGAATTAGGGGTGGTAGATATTCCCGACGAAGAATTAGCGCATTATTTTCCAGAAATGAAAAAAGTAATGAGTCGGTGTAAATTTCATAATTGTAAACACCTCAACGAACCCAATTGTGCTGTAAAAGAAGCCTACGAAAAAGGAATTATTGCGATTCCTAGATATGAAAGCTACCTTAGTATTATGGCAAACGAAGATAATCGCAGGTAACACAATTGATGCCCAATAAAATAAAGACAGGTGTATTCGGTGCAGACATGGAATTGCAATTAAGCAACGATGGCCCTGTAACAATTATCATGGATACAAACGATAAAGAAAGACATTAACATGGAAATTAAAGAAGCACAAAATTTAGTTGATCAATGGATCAAAACAAATGGAATTAGGTATTTCAACGAGTTAACCAATATGGCTATTTTAACCGAGGAAGTAGGAGAAGTAGCGAGAATTATTTCTAGAAAATACGGCGAACAATCATTTAAAAATAAAGAAGAAGAAATAAATTTAGCCGACGAATTAGCCGATGTTTTGTTTGTGGTTATTTGTTTAGCCAATCAAACAGGCGTTAATTTAACCGATGCATTCCAAAAAAGCTTAGCAAAAAAAACAAATAGAGATAAAGAAAGACATGAAAATAATGAAAAACTTAAATAAGGTATTAGTATGCTTGCTATTGACAAGCATTTTTATGCTTTCTTGTAAAAAAGAAAAAAAGGTATTCCAAACTTTCGATCACAAAGCATATATGTTAGATACCATGAATGGAAGTAGCGGATCGCTGTATATATTTTTAGCACCAGAGTGCCCTTTGAGCGAAAATTATACCTTAACCATCAATCAACTCCAAACGCAATTTGCAGATTCTGGATTGCGATTTTATGCCGTTATATCTGGTCAGTTATTTGATTCGGCAGCCATCGGATTTTATGCTAATAGATTTCCATTAGGCTTACCTTTATTAGTAGACACAGGCTATTATTTTAGTGATCAATTTAAAGCTACAACAACACCAGAGGCTGTTTTGCTGAACGAAAAATCTGAAGTGGTTTACCAAGGGGCTATTGATAA
>CANNIS010000081.1 GCA_947505035.1 Sphingobacteriales bacterium | reverse complement strand
TCTAAACTTATTTTAGCTAACTGCCAGCTTTGTACAAAATTTATCATTTGCTCAATAGGGCTGTTAAGTTGGCCAATTATATATTGTATGGCCAACATACCGCCCAAAGTCATTTGCCCGTTTACCACTGCCGTTGCTGCTAAAAAAGTAATGATTATATTTTTCCCCTCATTAATAAAGAAAGCACCCGTTTGCTGCCATTGGTTTAATGCCAACCCCTTCATCCCAAGTTTAAATGTCTTTGCCTGTAGCCGTTCCCATTCCCACCGTTTGGGTTTTTCGCAGCCGTGCAGCTTAATTTCTTGCATGCCTTGTACTATTTGTATAGTTTTGCTTTGCTCGGTTGCTGCAATATCAAACTGCCTGTAATCAAGTTGTCTACGTTTCTTAAGAAAAATAATTATCCATAAAATATACAGTACACTGGCTGCAATAAAAATTAAAAAGATAGGTAAATTGTATATTCCCAACACCACAGAAAATATAACCAGGTTAAAAACAGAAAACAAAGTAGTAAGCGATGTACCGGTAAGAAAATTTTGTATGCGGCTGTGGTCATTCATACGTTGCATAATGTCGCCGGTCTTTTTACTGTCAAAGTAACTAACAGGCAGTTTCATCAGCTTAATTAAAAAATCGGTAAGTATATTTATATTTATGCGGCTGCTTATATGGTAGAGAATCCAAGCCTTTATAAAATCCACCGAAAGCCGGCCGGCAAATAAAGCCAGCTGCGCAAAAAGTATAATGGTAATAAAATGTATGTTGCCAGTATTTATACCGGTATCTACAATGCTTTGGGTAAGGAATGGAAAGATCAATTGCAACAGACTGCCCAGTAATAAACCCAAAATAAGTTGCACAATTAATTTTTTATACGGGTACAGGTATTTTACTAAGTTCCCAAACCCTTTATTATTGCCGGTCTCCGTATAATTGTCATCATACTCATTAGTATAAAAAGCAGGAGTGGGTTCTAATAAAAGGGCAATCCCGCAGTTTTCGTTATTGTTATTATTGCTAAACCAATGTTGCTCAAATTCTTTTTGTTTATACTTTATAAGGCTCTTACCAGGATCAGCAATAAAGTATTCTTCTTTTTTAATTTTATACAATACCACAAAATGATTTTGCCCCCAATGCAAAATGCAGGGCAGTTTTGCTTCATTTAACTCTGTAATATTTAATTGCACCGCTTGTGTACGGTAACCAATTTTTTCTGCCGTATCACAAATACCAAGAATATTTACACCTTCTTTGCCAATCTCCGTTAACTCTCTAATTTTTTCTAAACTGAAATAACGGCCGTGGTATTTACTTACCATGTAAAGGCATGTAGGACCGCAGTCCATCTGGTTTTGCTGAATAAGGAAGGGAAAGATTGGCATTAAGCGCACGCATTTTGAACAATTACTAATTCTTTCTTACACATTTTATAGTTTTTCTTTTTCGAAATTTTACCGATTAATCTTTTCTAGTAAAGAGTTAATAATATTTTTAGTTTCTTTTGCTGATGGCAAAGGCCCATCTAACATCGCTATTTTATAATCCTTGGTAATAATAATTGTCCTTGGAATTACTTCGATTGAGTATGCTGTCAATTTTAATTTGTCAATTATATATTCTGTTTCATGCATTTTCCCCTTTTCAATTAAATATTTTTTCCAAGCCTTATTATTGTTATCAATAGAAAGAGAGATAAAAACTAAATTGCTATTATCTTTATATTTTTGTTTAAGGCTATCTAAAAAAGGGAACTCCTCTATACAAGGTAAACACCATGTTGCCCACAAATCAATAAAAATAGTTTTACCCTTATACTTACTCAAGGATACTACTTCGCCATTATAATTCACCATATCAAAATCTATTGCATCATCTCCTATATTGAATTGTATAACTTTTTTAAATGCTGCTAAAAGATATGATTGATAATCTTTCTGAATTATCTTTTTAATTTCATATTCAATATTGGAATTATCATCTTTTTTATTAATTTCCTTTATTTTTTGAAACAATACTTTTGCATTTAACCATTGTTGAACAAGCTCAAATTGGTTGGTTTTATTTGTATTTCGTTTTAAAATTTCCGAAAGGATAACTCTATAAACTGCTATTTTAAGAAAATCTGCATTAATGAAATTTTTACAATAATATCTTAAATAGGGGCCAATTATTTTCTTACTGCCTTTTCTAAACTGCAGAGCCGAATCCTCTGAAAACTTATGCATATAAGGGAAATAAAAATCTACATATATTAAACTATTGATTAAATCGGCTTTTATACGAGCTTTTTCTAATAGTTTGATTTTTGGGGGGACATTTTTAAAAGAATCTAAAAATATTCTTCTGTTTTTGGCTTTTAAAATAATTAGATTAATAGTTTCTGTTAAAGTTGCTTTTATATTATCGCCTGCTTCTAAAAATGAACCAGCTTTAGGAAACGGTGTAGACTTGAGGTACTCATTTATTTTTGCATTTTTTCCATAGAAAGTAGAGTTATCGGAATTATTGTAATCAATATTCATGAATAAACTATCACCAGGAGAAAGGTATAAGATATTTCTTCCTATTCTATAATAATTTGGCTTGAGTAGTTTAAAAGAAATTGAAAAATTTCCTGTACTATCAATCAAAAGCAATCTCAATGAGTCTGGTAATTTCAGGTCTTTCAGTTCCGACATCTCTTCAACCTGAATTTCATTTTTTGCATTTATTATTTTACCATTTAAATATACATTTTTGCCAGAAGTTTGGCAATGGACATGAAAATTTACAAATGTAGAGAGGACCATTATAATACTGATTTGCTTTAAATAAGTCTTCATACTTTGTTCAATTTTCTTTAATGCTTTTTAATAACTAAATTGATTTAATAATGTAGGCTCAGTACAACTAAGCCTACAATTATTTTTGATCTATGCACGTACACATGCTCTACCAGTGGTCTTATCATCGCAAGTTATAACTTGTGATGTGCTGCATTTGTGATCCTGGTTACCGCAATCAGTGTCAGCTAGACATCCACAACTTGCACCTCCTGGTGCAGTTCCACCAATTACTTTTTTCATTTCATCTCTTGATAATGTTTTCATTTTATAAAATTTAAAAAATTATGATGCAGCAGTTGCAAACTACATCGTTAAGTTGGTTTATTCAGAGGCAACTATTTATGCCATGCATTGCACAAATCCCTGAATTACTTTTTGAGATTTTTTTTGAGTATTTCAAGCAATACTTTTTCTTCATCTTCCCAACTACTAAATTTTATTATTCCATTTGGGTCAATTAAATATAAGGACGGTATCGGTTTATTACCGAATTTATTACTCATGTCTGCATTTCCAAAAATATTAGTCCAGTTCATTTTTAATTCGGCAATTTTTTTTATAAAAGCTATTGAATCTCTATCGCATGACACAGAAATTAATTCTAAATCTTCAACTTTATAATCTTGTCTGATTTTCTGTAGCATCGGTATTTCTGCTAAGCAAGGCCCACACCAGGTTGCCCAAAAACTAATTAAAACATACTTACCTTTAAGTTTGCTCAATGAGATGACATTTCCCCTGAAATCAGTTGCAACAAATGAAGGTGAGGTTTCCCCTGATTTGATAAAAAGGTTCCCTTCGATTAATTGTTTAAGATTTTTGCCTTCAAAACTCTCTTTAAATTTAGTTGGAAAAGCAGCATTAAAATTTTCATACAATTCAAGTTGGTTGGTTCTTAAAAGCTCATTCACTATATTCAATCTAAAATACCAGAAGTATAAGTATTTATCCCCCCTAACCTTTATATATTCCATTGCTTTAAGCGCAGATTGTTTTGATGAATTATTAACGTTTATGAGGTTTGTATCATTTTTTAATAAGTTATACTGATTAGAAAAATAAGTATTGGCATCAAACTCTTTTTTACAGTATTTTTTTAAATCTAAAAATTCTCTGCAATTATATATATCAATCGCATTTTTAATGATATAGTTTGATAAAGGCTTTTTTGTGGAATCGCCTGCCCTAAATATTACATACCCTGCTTTTGAATTTATCAAAAGTCTTAAGCTATAAAAACTATTGTTTTTATTTGGATACATAATTCCCAATGTAGCATAAGTTGCAGTTAGGCTTCGCTTTATAATTGCTCTATTATTCACAAACTTAACATCAATAATTTTTTGTTCCAGCCCATCATCATACATAATTATTATATCCTTAGCAATAATTTGAGAAGGGAATTCAATTTTGAAATTTGTTGTATCATTTGCTTTAATATTTTGAATTGATAGCAAAAAAACAATTAGAATATTTATTATTCTATACATAATAATTAATTATTTAAAGTAGAAGTTGCTTTTTAGTAAGCAACTTCTATTAATATTTACTTTAGCTGTTGTAACATGATGTTCCACCAGTCCTGGAACAGTCGCACGTTGCAGCAGTAGTATTACCTATAGTTACAGTACCTGCTGAACATGTTCCTGATGTTGGGGTGCCATTGTTATCCCATGTATAACAATTGGTTTTGCATCCACCACCCTCTACAGGCGCATTCCCACCCATTACTTTTTTCATTTCATCTCTTGATAAATGTTTCATAAAAATAAATTTAAAAGTTTGTGATGCAGCAGTTGCTACTGCATCGTTAAGTTGGTTTATTCAGAGGCAACTATTTATGCCGTGCACAGCACAAATCCCTGAATTATTTAAAACCCGTTACTGTTAATTTGCCTAACAATTGCGGTAGTAAAATCTCTATATCTTTTAAGTGATATCTGCCTGGTAATTTCTTGCCATTTATAAAAAAAGTAGGGGTAGCTGTAATTTTGTTTTCAGTTATCCAGTTGTTGTGTTCTTTCAATCTAGCTTTCACATCAATATTATTATCAACTTGCCATTTAGCATTCCACTTTTCTAAATCCATCCAGACAAACCAATCGCTAAGCATTTCCTCTAATACTTTATTGTTTTGGCAGCTTAAAGCTTTTTGCAATATTGTTCTTACTGCTATACTAAGTTTATCATTTTCATTTTCTGCATTATATAATAACCGTATTTGAACTTTTACCCCGTCCTTGTAATTTTTCATTAATTCATCTAACTGCAAATGCGCTTTAGCGCAAGGCCCACAATATGGATTGCAGGCCACTGTAATTAGTATGGGTGCAGCAGAGTTGCCAATCACCAAATCATTTTCCCATATTGTTGTATCAACCTTTTGCTCCTGTTGCCACTGGGTTACAAATAAAGCGGCATCAGACTTCCACTTTTTTAATTCAGCTAATTTATGCTGGTTGGTTTTGTTTGTTTTTATTAATGCTTTTACTGGCAGTAGCGAAACAGCCAGTACTACCACCAGCAAAATAAAAAACAGAAAGGGTTGTAACGAAATAAGATTCAGAAATTGGAAATTAGTAATCAATAAAGCCATGCCCATTTGTAAAACTAAAACAGCAACAATACCCAAACACAAAGCACACCATTGCTTTAGCTTTGCAGCTTGTGTATAAACACTCCATATTGCAATTGCAGAACCACAAAAAGCAATAAGTAGAATAAAATTTAAAAGATTAACAAAATACGGGCTCAGTAAATAAAAAATAAATTGTGTGCTAAAATAAAGTACCGATGCATCTGCCGGGCTTATACCAAACATGCCTTTGGCATATTTGCTTCTTAATACTTTTTCGCAACCGCCACTGCTTACTGCTCCACAAACCTGTTTTACAAGTTGGCTTTGATAGCCCAACTCAGTACCTAACAAAAAGATACTTATTACTAAGCCAAGTAAACTCAGTAAGCCAAAAACTATCGCTGCAATTTTTAATTGCAGCAATGATGAAGCAATGAATAAACCCAATGCCGCAACAATTAATACCGTTGCAAAAATTTTACCTTTAAAAGTTTCTTTTTCGTAATTGCTGTTTTGTTCATTTTGCCAGACTGCATTTTTTACAGGAAACAATACGATACCACTCCAATGCTGTGTAATTTCTTTTTGCTTGTCCCATTCAGTAGCGTTGGGTATAATGTGCAGATATTGTTGCCCTGGCTGGTTTATATGTGCAAGCAAGGGGTAATTAAACTCATGTATGTAACTGGCATCGGCCTGCACGGCATTATAGGGCATATTGCCTGCATCTAAAAAATCCGTTACAGCCGTCATGGCCGGGTAATCCGGGTGGGTGGTAATTTCTTCCCTGCAAAATTTTGTATTTGGCTTATTGCCTAAAAGCGATAACCAGTTTTGGGTTAGTTGCCAGAGTTCGGTAGCAGCTTGAGTTTTCTTTGGATTCAATTTAAATTAATCTTTAGGGTTTAGTAAACTTCAGATAATTTAAATGAGTCGGGTACTTTTTTAAAGTAGCAGATTTTACATTCAATCAAACTATTCGAATGCAATAGTAGACTATCTTATTCAACAAAAAAATACTCCAAATAGGTAATAAGCAATGCCTTGTAGTTAACTATCTACACTGATTTAGCTAGTTACATATAAGCCAACAAAC
>CANNIS010000080.1 GCA_947505035.1 Sphingobacteriales bacterium | reverse complement strand
GGTATTCTTTTCCTTCTTTGACAATGCTGTTCATTTGATCTTTAATTTCCATGACTTCTTTTTTATCGATAGGTGGCTAGTTGCGGTTTAGATACGTCAAAATCTCTTAAGTTAAATTGTGATATACTATAAGGATTAAATCGGTAATCTTTTCCCGAATTAAAAGGTATGTTGGGGTAAAAACCAATTGATAGTTTGATGGTGTTTACTACTAAATTTTCTTTTCTAATTAAAAAACCCAAGCCATAAGCTTGGTAAATGTTTCGATCAGATACATTGCTGGCAATTGGGTTGCTAACCATACCAAAGCCTGCAAATACAATAGCTGCAATATTTGTGCCTGCATAATTATAGGGCGTATAAATAATAGACTCGAATTTTAAAATAAATTTATTTCTACCACCTACTAAATTACTTTGAAAGCCGTAAAGCCCATCGTTACCGCTGCCGTTGAGGTTTACCAATTCGTTGGATTCTCTGTTTAGGCCATTGGTAATTTTGGCATAGATAAATTGACGCATACTCCATTTAGTTTGCAATTTCCATAAGTCGCTAAAATAACTGCCATCTATGGTTAATACGCCTCTTTGCGCAATGTACTTGCTGTAAAATGTTCCGTATTCTATACTGCCAGCTAAATAACCAAAGTTTTCGACGTGTTGACCCGATGAAAATTTAATGCCGGTATAATAAAATGGCACATTGCCTTCGTCTAAAAATCCTCCTACAAAAGAGAAGGAGCGGCCTTCTGGAATATCCTCCGTGTTTCCAAAACGAAAGAGCTTACGGTCTTTATAATATCTTCTAGATGAAAAACCGATGCTACCTAAATAAAATATTTTATTATTTAAATTAATAATAGGGGCCAAATTGGTGGTATCTCTTTGAATAAAACGCGTGTTAGAAAATCGTCCGGCAATAACTAGTGAGCTGCTACGAAATGCCTCGTCGTTACCTCTTGTTAGTGGAATACTTCTACCAAGCCAAATGTCTGTGGTATTGTATCTTATATTAACTGGAATTTGCTCATTGGATAATTGATCGTAATAAAATTTTTCCTGAGTCATCACCCTGCTCAGTGATCCAGCCCATTTGGTTAAGGGAGAAAAGAAAGTTCTATTAATTAAAAAACCTTGTATTTTTCGGTATGGATTAACATCGTAAAATAAAGAAGCGTCTATATAGGTTTTATATATATTCACATTTTTAAATTCTCCATTATAGCTACTCAGATTTAATTTATTGTAATCTAGTTTGCCACCTTGTCTGATTTTATTTCCTGTTCCAAAAAAATTATTTTGATATAATTGAATTTCTCCTTGATTCGGGTTGCTATAAAAGCTTGCATTCAATGCAAATCTTTCTTGCACTACTACCATAATATCCACGCTATCATTTGTTAATTTACTTTGGCTCGGAATAAATATGCGCGCATCTCGAATGTAATCTTGTGTTCTAAGTAAACGCTCGGATTCCCTAATGTTAAGGGCGTCTAGTTGTTGTCCGGGTTTAAATAATAATAGGTTTCTGATAACCCATGTTCTGGTACTAAAACTAATCGCATTGCCAATGTCTTCTAATTTTCCTCTGCGTTTAATTAAGGTGTCTTCTACATCTGTTCCAAAAGGTTCGAGCGATTTAACCACAATTTTTCTAATAATTTTACCTTGGTATTTATAGGTAATATCTTTTGGAACCAATATGACTTCGTCATCTTTAATGATTTTATCATTAGAAGGCATTTCGTAAATATTGGAAAACAACCAGTAGGTTACTTTACTTTTTTTGGCAACTTTAAATAAGGCACTGTCTATTTTATAATAATTTTTGTCTATGCTATCTATAATCGCATTATTATTTATTACCATAGATTTAGCCAAGACGCAATGGGGCAGCATCATCTGTAAAGACAGCCAACACATAAAAAATAAAAAGAAGTATTTACTTTTCAATTTCATTGATCGCATTAGCTTGTTCAGATTCGTAAATTTTAATCAATAAAATAAAATAAGAAATTAATAAAGGCCCTATAACTAAACCTAAAACACCAAATACAGGAATACCAATAATTACCCCTACAATAGAAACAATGGGGTGGGTATTTGCGTATTTTCTATTGATAATTAATCGAATCACATTGTCTATGTTGGCTACAATTAGCGCGCCCCAAAGTAAAATACCAAAACCAGCAGTATAGTTTTGATACGAAATGGCAATGAGCGCAGCTGGGATAAAAACCAATCCAGAACCAACAATTGGAATAAAACTCAGCAATACGCCCACTACGCCCCAAAATATAGGATCGGTGATATTAAAAATATAAAATCCAATGCCAATTAAGGTTCCTTGCGCTATGGCTATAATGCCTTGCCCGAGCACATTTGAAAAAGTAATTTTACTTAATTCGATACCCAATGTTAAACTGTTTTCTTTATTGAATGGGAGGTAATGGACAATGGCAGCTTCAAAATTTATATATTCTTTAAACATAAAATATAATAAAAAATACATAATGGTAATGAGTAGAAAAACACTCAACAAGGCATTTACTAAAGTAGGGAAGGAGCCTAAAGCCCATGTTTCTATATTTTTTATAACTGTTTCTAATATAGAGGAATGATTTAAATCGATGCCGCTTATGCTTGATAAATGGCTAATTAGGTCTTGTATGTATTTTGGATTACTATTAAAATAAGAGAGTTTATCTATTACCATCCAGCTTAAAGTAAAGAAGGGTAAAATGATAATCGTAAAAGTACTTAAGGCAATAAAAATAAAAGCAAATATATTTCGCCATTTTTTTTCAACGACTAGTTTGATATAGGTATTTCTAAAAAGGGTATAGAGTATAATGGCTCCTAAAATGGCAGAGAATATTATTCTTAAAGAATAGGCTAGAAAAAGGCCTAATAAAACAATCATGATTAAAATGATATTTTGTTTTTGCTTTTTTGAAATCATGAATTAATAATTAGGAACGCAATTCGTGTTTTTTCTTAAAGATAAACAAAAACAAAAACCTATCCGAATTCGAATAGGTTCTGTTTTTCATAATTAGCTGTAGAGCCTAAAAATTGAGTTTTTGTGTAGGCTTAAAAGCGCCATCAAATGCAATATTAAGCATTCTTCTTCGAAAAACAGCTAATTTGCAAGCTAGAAAATTTGACTTTATTCCCTCGTATTTTAATAATATCTACTGAATAAATATAGATTTTAGATAATTTCTGCTACAATAAAAGTACTGCCGGCAATTAGTACCAAATCGGTATTTTTGGCATTGTTTTTAGCCGCCAGAAAAGCTTCTTGAACGCTTGCGTAACAGGCACCATGTAAGTTAAATGTTTGCGCAGTTTTTTGTAACACTTGTTCGTTGAGGCCTCGGGGTATATTTGGTTTACAAAAATAATAAGTTGCATTTTTTGGTAGTAAGGCTAATACTGCCTCAAGGTCTTTATCGTTGACCATGCCAATTACCCAATGAATATTTTCGTAATTACAATAAGTTAATTGGGTTAAAATTTGTCGAATACCATCTTCGTTATGACCAGTATCTGCTATACACAGCGGGTTTTCGCTCAATACTTCCCAGCGTCCTTTTAATCCGGTTAATGATTTTACTTTTGATAATGCGCTCGCAATTATTTCGTTATTTATTTTTGGAAATTTTTCTTTGAGTAAATCTATCGTACAAAGTACGCCCGTAATATTTTTTAATTGATAAATGCCCGTTAAATCGGATTGTAAATTCTGCAGGGTGCCGTTGGCGTCGGTAAATTCGATGCCTAATAATTGTTGGTTACTATCGGCCGTTCTTTGTAAATGATACAATTGGTCGGCAAAATATATAGGCGCATTTTGTGTAGCAGCCATCTCTTTAAATACCGCTTGCGTGGCTTTTTGTGTACTGGCAATAACCACTGGCACTTCCTGTTTAATAATTCCCGCCTTTTCTCCAGCAATGGCTTCGAGCGTATGGCCTAAATAAGCCTGGTGGTCGAAAGAAATATTGGTGATGAGGCAAAGTTCGGGTTTAATAATATTAGTGGAGTCTAAGCGGCCTCCCATGCCCACTTCTATAATAGCAATTTCGACTTGTTGATTAGCAAAATATTCGAAAGCCATGGCCACTGTCATTTCAAAAAAAGATGGTTTTATTTTTTCGAATAAATCTTCATGAGTGGCAGCAAAATCAATTACATTTTGTTCGGGTATACACTCTCCATTTACTCGAATGCGTTCCCTAAAATCTTTTAAATGTGGCGAAGTATATAATCCTGTTTTATAACCAGCTGCTTGAAAGATAGCCGCTAATTGATGACTACTAGAACCTTTACCATTGGTACCCGCTACATGTATACTTTTGAATTTTTCTTGTGGATTTCCGAGTACTTCGCAAAGGGCTATGGTGTTTGCTATAGTTGGTTTATAGGCCGAAGCGCCATCGCGTTGAAATACGGGTAATTGGGTAAATAAAAAGTGTAAAGTATCTTGGTAATTTCTCATGAAGAAGAAATTAAAATTATTCTAAGATGAAAGTAAATACCACTTTACCTGCTTGAATTTCGGGTCCAGTGGCTAAGGCATTTAATTTGCAACCCAATACCGCATTTTCGCATTTATACCAAAGTGTAGCATTAGAAATAGTGGTACCTCTACCGCCTGCTTTAGCCGTTCTAATGTTTCCATTTTTATCGACGGTAATATCGACGGTAATTCTTCCAGCGGTTTGTCCGTCGTCTTGAATTTTTGGTTTTGTTAAAAATGCACGACCTGCTAAATTTAAAGAAACGCCGCCGCCGCCATTGCCACCATTGCCAGTGTAATTGGTGCTTTGCGTGCTGCCGTCGGGTCTGCCTTGGTTGCCTGGCGTGTTACCGTTGCCATCGCCGGCTCCGGTGCCATTATTTTTTTTGCCTTTGAATAAAGCACGACTATCTACGCTAGGAGTAGGCGCAACAGGTGTTACAGAAGGAGTTGTATTCGCGCTATTGCTTGTATTTGTTGCAGAATTTACCACCGGCGCATCTTCAAAATCTTGTGTAAGCACTTGTTGATCTGAAGTAGCAACATTGGCCGTTGTGCTATTAGCTCTGTTCGGATCTTCGATGGGTTCGTTGTTAATGGTTTCTCCAATAGCAGGTTCGTCGGTGCTAGTATAATCGTTTCCCATGCCTTGATCCGAAGTGCCATAATTAATAACGATGCCACCTTGCTCAATGGTTTCGGTTGGAATTTGACCAGCAATAAAAAAGAAATAACAAGCACCCAACAAAATGGCATGTAATACCAGGGTACTTATAATTGCTTTACTATTTTGTGATTCTTCTTGCATATCGAAAATATTTTAGCCTAAAATCATTTAGGATCGGTGGCTAAAACGAGTTTAACTTTTAACTTATTAGAAATGTCCATTACGTTCACAATGTCTTGTATCGCTACTGTTTGGTCTACATAGAGTATGACGGTTAATTCAGTTTGATTTTGAATATAACTGTTTAATAAGGCTTCTATTTGATCGGCAGGTACTAGCTTTTTTTCAACATAATATTGTAAATCTTTGGTAATCGAAACGCTGATGGTTTTTTTGGCAACCGATTGTCCACTTGCAGCTTTGGGTAGTAATAGTTTAATCACATTTGGATTTACTACCGAAGAAGCAATCAGGAAAAACAGCATCAAAAAAAACATGATGTCACTCATCGAGGAAGCACTTACCTCTGGGGTGATTTTATGTCTTCGTCTTAGGTTCATTATTTGCTAGGTTCTTCTAATAAATCGATAAAATCAATCGACTCGGTTTCTAATTTTAAAATAATTTTATCGACCATTAAATTTAAAATATGGTGACCAATATAAGCCAGAATACCAATAATTAAGCCAGCTGCAGAGGTAATCATTTTTTCGTATAAACCACCAGCAATTAAACCAATACTGATATTATCTGATAAAGAAATGTTGTAGAAAATTTTAATTACCCCAGAAATAGTTCCTACGAAACCAAGCATAGGTGCAATACCTGCAATAATTCCCAAAATACTAATGTTGCGTTCTAATTTAGCTACTTCTAATTTGCCAACATTTTCTATGGCACCTTCAATTTCTTTAATAGGCTTTCCAATTCTTAATAAACCTTTTTGCAACATTCTGCTAATAGGCGTATTCGATTGTTTACACACGGTTAAAGCCGTAGTTAAATCACCTTGTTTAATAAACTCTCTTACTTGAAAAAGTAAATTCGACTCATCTTTATTTGCTTTTCTTAAAGTGAAATATCTTTCAAAGAAAATATAAAAGCCCATGATAGATAATGCAGCAATAGGATACATTACCCAACCACCTTTTAAAATAAGCGACAATAAATTTAATTGTTCTGGAACAACCGCTTTTGCTACTTCTGGAAGGGCTTGAACTGCTTGAACTACTTGTTTTACAGTGTCTGCGCCAATGGTTTCTGTTATTTGTAATAAGGTCATGTTGATGAGATTATTGAATATGGATGTAAAAAATCGGATTTATTTGCTTGGCTAAAGATAAATTTTCTTTTGCTTCTTTCATAGTATCATAATCGCCAATAATTACACGATAGCCATTTTTAATTTTAATTAATTTGGCTTCAAAGCCGGTGTAATTTAAATTAAGCT
>CANNIS010000079.1 GCA_947505035.1 Sphingobacteriales bacterium | reverse complement strand
CAACCATTTAAAAGATTTTTTGTACCAGGTCCAACATCTTCTTGGAGAGAAGTTAGAACATGGGGTAAATATGCTTATGTAACAACCGAAGCGGGTACCGGTGTTAAAATTGTAGACATGAGTAAATTTCCAGATACCATTTATTCGAAAAACTATACAGGTGATGGCGCTGTTGCAGGCTTTATAGATCAAATTCATGCATTGCATATAGACAATGGTAAATTATATTTATATGGTGGTAATTACCAAAATGGTCGTGCTAAGGTTTTCAGTTTATCCGATCCATGGAACCCACAATATTTAGGAACAGTTTCTAATAATTATGTACACGATGGCTATGTGAGTAACGACACATTATATTCGGGACAAATTTATAATGGTACTTTAGAAATTATTGATGCGCGCAACCCTGCGGCTCCAGTGGTTATTAATACACAATTAACACCAAAGCAATTCACGCATAATACTTGGATGTCTACCAATCGAAAAGTGATTTACACTACCGACGAAGTAGTAGGCGCTTGGGTTACATCTTACGATATTTCGGATTATTCGAATATCAAAGAATTAGATCGTTACCAATCACCTGCAAGTGAAGGTTCAATTTGTCACAATACTTACGTATTGAATAACGCAGCAGTAACTGGGCATAATACCGATTTTTTATTGACCAGTTATTATACCGATGGCGTAACTATAGTAGATGCAAGTCGTCCAGATAATTTAGTGCAAGTAGGCAATTACGATACTTCACCAACTTATTCGGGTGGTACATTTAATGGTGCATGGGGAGTATATCCTTATTTACCTTCAGGAAATTTACTCATATCTGATATGGAAAATGGATTGTTTGTATTAACACCAAGCTATCGCAGGGCTTGCTTTTTAGAAGGTTTAGTCTCAGATAAAATAACACAAAATGCCATTGCTAATGCAACTATTACTGTATTAAACAAAGCAGCATTAAACAGTATTACTAAGTTTAATGGGGTATTTAAAACAGGCACCGTAGATTCTGGAACTTATACTATTCAAGTTTCGGCACCTGGTTATATTTCGCAAACGATTAACAATGTAGTTTTGAAAAATGGTGTTGTAACGAATCTTCCTATTTTACTAGAAGAAAGGTTGAATTTTAATTATATAAGTTTTGTTCAACTGAAAGATAGTGCCAATATTAAAATTGCGAATGCGCAAGTGAATATAAAAAATGCCGAATTCAATATCAAAGCAAGTACCGATGCAAATGGAATGTTCTCTGTAATGCCTTTCTATGCTGGGATTTACGCGGCGTATATTGGTAAAGAAGGTTACCAAACTGCATTCTACGATTCCACATTATATACGCCTAGTACTGGTGTATTAGCTTATGAATTGAAAAAAGGTTTTTATGATGATTTTATTTTTCAAAACAATTGGACGGTGACTGGCAATGCGCAAAGAGGTGCTTGGGTGAAGGGTGAGCCAATTGGTACATTATTAACTGGTCAACAAATTGCACCCGAATTTGATGCTGCAAATGATTTTGGCGATGAATGTTATGTTACAGGAAATGGTGGCGGAGCAGCAGGTACAGATGATATCGATAATGGTTATACTTCATTAACTTCTCCAACTTTTGATTTGAGTAATTATATTGCACCAGCCATTTCTTATCAAAGATGGTTTGCCAATTCTGGTGGTTCTGGTAATCCGAACGATTCCTTAAAAGTTATTTTATCAAACGGTGCTATTCAAAAAATAGTCGAAGTGGTAACGGCTGCAACTGCTAAAAATAATTCTTGGGTAGAAAAGCAAATTTTAGTCAACGATTATTTTCCTTCAACAGCTAATAAATCTCGAATGCAAATTTCATTTGTAACAGGTGATGATGCAACAGGGCATTTGGTAGAAGCAGGGGTGGACAAAGTACAGGTATTGGAAACAGCAAAAGTGGGAGTTGTAAACCATTCAACCATTGTTTCTTCTATGTCAGTTTATCCTAATCCATTAGCCGATAATTCACAAATTGTTTATCAATTAAATGATTTAGCAAAAGCAGCTAAAATTGAATTAATCGATTTTCAAGGAAGGGTTATTAAAACCTATACATTGCATGCAGATAGGGGACATATTGATTTAGATTTTTCAGTAGCAACAGGTATTTACTTGCTTAAATTAACAAATGGAAACGAACAATTAACTCAAAAAATCATCAAGTAATTAAATAATAGCTCATAAAAAAAGGCTGCGTTTATTATAAACGCAGCCTTTTTTTGTAGATTATTTAAATGCTTTAGCAAGCAACAATCGTAAACTCATAGCTTTCCATAATAAGGTTTGCCAATAAGTTTTTACATGCTTGGTCTACTAGTTCTTTTGCTTGAGCTTCAGAATCTGCAGTTATTTCAAGGCTAATGTGTTTACCAATTCTTACATTTTGAATAGTAGTTAAGCCTAAGTTTTTCATGCTACTGCTCACTGCTTTTCCTTGTGGGTCTAAGATTTCTTTCTTAGGCATTACATTTATTTCTGCTTGAAATTTCATATAGATAATGGTTTTTATTTAGCTAATTATTTTATTTTTTGACACCATTGATAATAGGAGATAACATAATATGATCAATGGAATGGCCACAAATTTAAGGATTACAAATAGGATTATTGATATACCAATTAATAAAAATTTTTCGAGGTTTTGTTTCAAATCAAAATTCTTGAACTTCAAGGAGATAAGTGGAATTTCTGCAACCATAAAGAAACTCATTAATACTATAAGGCTTATTAAAAATGCTGGACTGTTAACAAATGTGTTGCTTATGGCCGAATGAGCTAATACAAATGGGATGCTCATGAAAAACAAAGTATTGGCCGGAGTAGGAAGGCCAACAAAATAAGTACTTTGACGCGTATCGTTATTAAATTTTGCTAACCTCAAAGCTGAAAATACCGGAATAATAAAAGCGGTATAAGCTATATAAGAAGGTAATTGCTGTGCTAATAATAAATCGTTTAAAACAATATACATGATTGCACCAGGCGCAAAGCCAAAACTAACCATGTCAGCTAAAGAATCGAGGTCTTTCCCAATTACCGAATATGCTTTTAAAGCTCTTGCAGCAAGGCCATCAAAAAAATCGAATAGGGCACTCAGTGCTAATAAATAAACAGTAATTTCTAATTGATGTTGGAAGGTAAAAACAATAGCAATACAGCCAGTTAATAAATTCAAACAAGTAATAAAATTAGGAATATGCTGCTTCATGATTGATTAGCTATTCATCGAAATTAAAAACTCTTCATTAGATTTTGTACCACGCATTTGTTTTTGTAAAAACTCCATGGCTTCTACTGGATTCATATCTGATAAATGATTTCTTAAAATCCAAGCGCGTTGTAGCACATCTTTATCTAATAATAAATCGTCGCGACGCGTAGAAGAAGCGTTGATATCTATAGCTGGGAATACACGCTTATTGGCAAGTTTTCTGTCTAATTGTAATTCCATATTACCCGTTCCCTTAAATTCTTCGAAAATTACTTCGTCCATTTTAGAGCCTGTATCTGTAAGGGCTGTAGCAATAATAGTTAATGAACCACCATGTTCAATTTTACGCGCGGCACCAAAAAATCTTTTTGGTTTATGTAAAGCATTGGCATCTACACCACCAGATAAAATTTTACCCGATGCCGGTGCTACCGTATTATATGCTCTAGCCAAACGGGTAATAGAGTCTAATAGAATTACCACATCATGACCACTTTCTACCATGCGTTTTGCTTTTTCTAAAACGATATTGGCAATTTTAACATGTCTTTCTGCTGGTTCATCGAAGGTAGAACTCACAACTTCGGCACGCACACTGCGGGCCATGTCTGTTACTTCTTCTGGTCTTTCGTCTATTAATAAAATAATTAAATATACTTCTGGATGGTTTGCGGCAATAGCATTAGCCACATCTTTTAATAAAACGGTTTTACCTGTTTTAGGTTGCGCTACAATTAATCCTCTTTGCCCTTTTCCGATTGGTGAAAATAGGTCCATTAATCGAGTCGAATAATTTCCAGGATCCGAAAATAAATTGAATTTTTCGAAAGGAAACAAAGGAGTTAAATAGTCGAAAGGCACACGGTCTCTCACTTCTGCGGGTGTACGACCATTAATGCTATCTACTTTTACTAATGGAAAATATTTCTCTCCTTCTTTAGGTGGACGAATGCTACCTCTTACGGTATCACCAGTTTTTAAACCAAACAATTTTATTTGTGATTGAGATACATAAATATCGTCTGGAGAGGTTAAATAATTATAATCTGCCGATCTTAAAAAACCATATCCATCGGGCATTATTTCTAATACACCTTCGTTTACAATTGAATTGTCAAAATCCAGGGTTTGTAAAGTGGATTCTGAATTATTTCTAGGTTTGTTATTATGACGATCAAATCGGTTATCATTATTTCTTTGAGGACGCTCCACTGCCGATTTTTCTAAGTTGGCAGAGGTTTGACTATCGTCTTCTTGGTTGGTATTTTGTGGCGCTTGCACTGGTGTTTCGATATTTTCCGAAACACTTTCGGATTCGCTAGCAATATTTTCAATTACCGAAGCATCGTTGCCCGTGTCTTGATTGGCATCGGTAGCTTTGTGTTTTTGTTTTGCAACATTTGGATTGAGTTTTGGAGCGGGTGCCGCATCAGAAGTTGGCGATTCATCTTGTTCAGATTTTACACTTCTTTTTCTTTTAGTTTTTTCTGCAGGTGCCGATGCTGTTGCATCTGCTGCAGTTTTTTTGTTTGGGTTCGATTCCAATATTTGATAGATTAATTCTTGTTTTCTTAATTCTTCGTAACCTGCTATGGCTAAATCTTTTGCAATTTGTCTTAATTCTGAAACTAATTTTTCGTTTAACGAGCTATTATCGTACATGTATTGAGGTTAAATTTTTTATTGGGGAGAATTTATAAAGGTGGGGATGATTGAAAGATGTGTTAGACATTAACACATTGCAATTTTAACCATTTTAATTAAATAATCAAAAAAATGTCGTTTTTTTTGATGCTAATCAAAGTTTTTAAGAAAATAACCTCCATGTTTGAGGCAAATTAGCCTTTTTAATCAAATTTCAAGCTAATTTTATTAATTTTGGACATGCAAAAAATCGACCTTATTCAGCAAATAAAAGCTAAAAAATCATTTTTATGTATTGGTTTAGATACCGATTTATCAAAGATTCCAGCGCATTTACTGGAGCAAGAAGATCCAATTTTTGCATTCAACAAAGCCATTATTGATGCCACCGCAGATTTATGTGTGGCTTATAAACCAAATTTAGCTTTTTACGAAAGCATGGGCGCCGCAGGATGGGAAAGCTTACGTAAAACAATGGATTATATTCCTGCACATTGTTTTACCATTGCAGACGCTAAAAGAGGCGATATAGGCAATACTTCTGCGATGTATGCTAAAACATTTTTCGAACCATCGGCAGCAGGATTTAATTTTGATTCCGTAACGGTTGCGCCTTATATGGGTTCCGATTCGGTTACCCCATTTTTAGCCTATGCAAATAAATGGGTTATTTTATTAGCCTTAACTTCTAATGAAGGTGCCAAAGATTTTCAATTCGATTCTTTCGAAAATGGCGATAAAGTATTTGAAAGAGTATTAGTAAAATCCAGCAAATGGGGCAGCGATGAAAATATGATGTATGTAGTTGGAGCCACCCGTGGCGAAGCATTTGCAGCCATTCGTAAATTAGTGCCCGATCATTTTTTATTAGTACCAGGTGTAGGTGCCCAAGGTGGTTCTTTAGCCGAGGTTTGCAAGTATGGTCTGAATAAAGAGTGTGGTTTATTAGTGAATTCTTCTAGAGCAATTATTTATGCAAGCAATACGATAGATTTTGCATCAAAGGCAAGGGAGGAGGCATTAGCAATGCAACAAGAAATGGAATTAATTTTACAAGAAAACAACATTATATAAATTATTTTTTGCTTCCAGCTCTTAATAAATCCCAAACCAAGTCGCTTTCAAACCCTTTACCAATAAGATAGGCAGCTAGTTTATTTGTTTTTTTAATCACATTGCTTTCGGGTATTTCTTTTGCTTTTCTTTTGATTTCTTTTTTTAGCACTTGCGTATAAGTTTCCTGATCGATGAGTTGAAGTGCTTTTCGAATGCAAGGCTCAGAAGTTCCTTTTAATCGTAAGGCGTTTTTTATTTTTAATTTTCCCCAATGTTTTATCCTGAATTTTCCGCCTGCATAGGCAATGGCAAACCGCTCTTCGTTTAAGAAATTTTCTGAAATTAAAAATGCGATAATGTCTTCTAGATCATCGCTTGAAATGCCTATTTTTACTAGCTTTTCTCTTACTTCTTGCTGGCTTCTTTCTTGATAAGCACAAAAATTAGCAAGTTTTAATTGTACTGTTTTTTTATCTATTGGGCTAGCTTGTTTTATTTTTTCTTGCTGCATGCTTTTAAAATTAATACCAAATTCTGGCCATAATTAATGCTGCATTTTCCAAACACATTAATTGTATTGTCTCAGGTGCATCATCGTAATTCAAAATAATACAATCTCCTTTTGTTAATTTATTTGCGCCTGTAAGGTTAGCAGCAGCAACTTCGCCTTGCCAAATATAAATTAAGGTCAGCGAACCAGGGCTCACTACCTGTTCGGTATGTTGCTCTTGAGTTTGAAGCTTAACAGCATCTAATTTGGCTAACACTTTACCTCGGTAAATAATATTAAAATCACTTACCATACCCTCTGCTT
>CANNIS010000078.1 GCA_947505035.1 Sphingobacteriales bacterium | reverse complement strand
TTAAAACAAAGTAAGTGTTTTGTAGAAAGCACCCGATTAAAAATCAATACTGATACTAAGCAATACAGCAATAGCAAATTGAGTAATAACAATGTGAGTTCGTTGACTTGTATCAGTTGTCACAATCCACATGTCAGCATTAAAAATACGGCTAATACCCAATTTAATAATGCCTGCAAAAGTTGTCATGGTAATCAAAAATATGCAAGCCTGCCGCTATGTTCAGAAAAACTAAGTATCAGAAAAACAAATGATGATAATTGTTGGAGTTGCCATATGCCTAAATCTGGCACCGAAGACATTCCACATGTAACTGTTCATGACCATCGCATACAAATACCCGTTAAACAAAACGCGGTAAAACAGATCAAAGAATTTATTGGATTAGCTGCAATCAATAACCCAAAGCCAAATGCACATACCATCGCAGAAGGTTATTTAAATTATTTCGAAAAATTTAAAAATAATAAATCCTATCTCGACTCTGCTAGTTTTTACTTTGCTAAAAAAGGGAATTATTCCGAAAGACACTTATTTAATAACCTCATTAGATTAGCCTTTTTAAAACAAGACTTTAGGGCTTTAGTGCAATTAGCAGAAAAAAATCAAGTAACTTATAGTAAAGATCCTTGGACATTATATAGAATTGGAGAAGCCTATAGCAATTTAGGAGATCGGGCAAAGGCTATTATATTTTACAGATTAGCTTGTCAAGCAGGCCCCTATTACTTAGAATTTCAAAATAAATTAGGCAGTACCGCCTTGCAAATGGGCAATCAAACAGAGGCTAAGAAGTGCTTTGAGTTTATTATACAAGAAAACCCTAAGTTTGCACCTGCTTTGTCAAATATGGGCTACATTTATGCCTTAAATAGCAAGTTTAATAAAGCAATGGAATTGTATAACCAAGCGATAGCCTTAGACCCCGATTATGAACAGGCCTTAATTAATAAATCGGCACTGCTCCTTAATATGAATAAAAAGACCGAGGCTATCGTCTTAATGAAAAGAATCATTAAAAATAATCCTAATAACGAATTAATCAAACAAGCGATGAAGGAAGTTTCGCAGCTTAAATAAGGAAAATGAACAAAAAAAGAATCTATATCATTTTAATTGTCTGCTTGGTTTTATTGCTTGGTACCGCTACTAATTTTTCATTAAAATTATTTCGAAGTAATACGAACAAGCAATTCGAACAAGGTTATCTATACATCCCTACTGGTAGTAATTTAGATGATGTTGTTGCTATTATTAAAGCGCAACAAATTTTAAATAATACCGAATCATTTAAATGGGTTGCCAACAAAATGAATTTTAAAAATATCAAACCTGGCAAATACAAAATTACAAAAGGTTTGAGCAATATTGAATTAGTAAGATTGCTTCGTTCGGGCAAACAAGAGCCTATCAAATTAACCTTCCAAAATATTCGTTTAAAAACAGACTTTGCAGGCTATATTGGTAAGAATTTTGAAATAGATTCCTTAGCATTTTTAAATATGCTTGATAGTATAGATTTGGTAAGACAATATGGCTTTGATGAAGAAACTATTTTCTGCATGTTTATTCCAAATACCTACGAAATGTATTGGAATACTTCTAAAGAAAAATTCTTTGAAAGAATGCAGAAAGAATATGTGAAATTTTGGCATACCGAACGATTTGCTCAAGCAAAATCAATTGGCTTAAGCCCAGTGCAAGTAAGTATCCTAGCCTCTATTGTCGATCAAGAAGCCCTCCTGAACAGAGAGATGATTAGAATTGCTGGCGTATACATGAATCGCTTAAATAGAGGCATCAAATTAGAAGCAGACCCAACCGTTATTTTTGCTAATGGCGATTTTACGGTAAAAAGAGTTTTATATAAATTATTGCAAAAAGATTCGCCTTATAATACTTACAAATATACCGGATTGCCTCCAGGACCCATCTGTATGCCTTCTGTAGCTGCCATAGATGCTGTATTGCATTTCGAAAAACATAATTATATTTATTTTTGTGCCAAAGAAGATTTTTCGGGATTACATAATTTTGCAAGTAATGTAACCGAGCATCAAATGAATGCCAGAAAATTTCAACAAGCATTAAACAATAGGGGAATAAAAAAATAGATGTATACTTTTGAAACTAAATTGAGGGTAAGATATTCCGAAACAGACCAAATGGGTTATGTTTATTATGGCAACTATGCTTCGTATTTTGAAGTGGCTAGGGTTGATATGCTCCGAAGCATTGACCTTAGTTATAAGGCAATGGAAGAATCGGGTATTATGATGCCGGTATTAGAATTAAAAAGTAAATATATTAAACCTGCCTATTATGATGATTTATTAACTATTAAAGTAATTATTCAGAAAATACCACAAACACGCATTTTATTTAATTACGAAATTACCAACGAAGCCGGTTCATTAATTCACCTTGGAGAAACAACTTTGGTATTTGTAAACATGGAAACCAAGCGCCCATGTAATTGCCCAGAAATATTGCTCTCAAAAATTATAGCAAACTTTAATAACTAAAAATGAGCTGGATATACCGATTTCTACTTCGTTTTAATTGGTTTCAACAATTAGTTGAATGGAGTCAAAAGATTATTCCTATTGGCTTTGACGGCTTACCTCTTTTTACTGTTTTAGAATTTTTTTTTAAAGAAATACGCAAAGAACAATTAAATGCAAAATCATCTTCTTTAGCATATAGTTTTTTATTAGCCATATTTCCAGCTACCATATTTTTATTTACGCTTATCCCCTACATACCTGTCAAAAACTTTAAAGGCGAACTTTTTAGTATACTCGTACAAGTATTGCCTAAAGATGCATTCCTTGCTATTGAATCTACTATTACCGATATAATTGAAAATCAAAACGGCAGTTTATTGTCTTTTGGATTCCTTACCGCCTTATTTTTTGCAACCAATGGTGTGATGGCCTTGATGCGGAATTTCAACAAAGCATCTTTAATTTTAGAAACCCGAAAGCCTTGGAAACAAAGGTTGGTAGCTACTTATTTAACAATGGGATTATCGTTCTTGTTGGTTGCCGGTGTAGTATTAATTATTACAGGTGAAAGTATTTTAAGAAAATTAAAAGCAATTGGAATTATCAAAGGACCATTAGTCTATTATGCAATTTTAGGTACTAATTGGATTACCATTATTACTTTGTTTTTCTGTATTATTTCTTCTTTGTATTATTTTGGACCCGCAACAGCGAAAAAATTTAAATTTATTTCGGCTGGTTCAACATTAGCTACCTTATTATCTATTATTACTTCTTTAGGATTTGCCTATTATGTTAACAATTTTAGTAGCTACAATAAGCTGTACGGCTCTATTGGAACTCTTATTGTGATTATGATTTGGCTTTATTTAAACTCCATGATTTTACTCATCGGATTTGAATTAAATGCCAGCATTAATATTATCAAACGAAATTTGCCTGAACCTAAAAAAGGCAATAGACTAAAAACAGATATTAATAATTAACTGTTTTCTATTTGGTATCCCATTCTAATGTGGTACATACTCATCAACATTTCTTTAAACAATTGCTTAATAATATAAATTTCTTTAAAAGAAATATCGCTATTGATGAATTGCTGTTGATTTATTTTATATTCAATTATTCTTTCTACCAGTTCGCTAATCGTTTGCTCAGATGGTTCTTTTAAGCTCCTAGAAGCCGCTTCTACACTGTCGGCGAGCATCAATACCGCTTGTTCTTTAGCAAAAGGTATAGGCCCAGGATAACGAAAAACGTTTTCGTTGATTGATTTTTCGGGATAGTTTTTTAAGAAAGATTGATAAAAATAATCGACCCTGGTATTGCCATGGTGTGTACGAATAAAATCGATGATCTCAGATGGTAGCCTGTTTTTAGTGGCAATTTCTATGCCTGCATAAACATGTCGAATAATAATTTTCGCGCTCTCTTCGTATGCCAAGTCGTCGTGTGGATTAATGCCGCGTTGTTGATTCTCAATAAAAAATTCGGGCGTTTCCATTTTTCCAATATCGTGATAAAGTGCTCCAGCCCTTACTAATAGTGCATTTCCGCCTATCTTAAAAATAGCGGCTTCGGCTAAATTAGCTACTTGTAAAGAATGCTGAAAAGTACCAGGTGCTTTATACGACAGCTCTCTTAATAATTTATTATTGATATTGGTATACTCCATTAGGGTTACCTCTGTGGTAATTCCAAATAATTTTTCAAAAGCATAAATTACAGGATAAGCCACTAAAGATAAAATCACACTCACCAAAAACCATAATAAATGATCCCAATTAATTGGAATAAATGAACCTTCATGAATAATGGAAATACCTATGTAGCCTATCACATAGGTTGCGTATATTAAAATGGCAGAAATTAAAAACTGAGAACGTCTGAGTAAATTTTTAATACTATTAATGGCTACCATTCCGGCTGTTAATTGCAAGAAAATAAATTCGTAGCCATTGGGCACAAAAAAACCTGCTAAAACAACTACTAATAAATGAATGTACAATGCCAATCTAGTATCAAATATCACCCTAATAATAATGGGCACAATACAATATGGAATGAAATATAAAGTAGGCAAATTTAACCTCAAAGCCCAAGATAACACCAATAACATGCTGGTTACAATACTTAGAATTAAAAACATCTTACGCAGATCGGCATAAATATCTTTTCTAAACATCGATAAGAATACCATCAACAAGGTGATGATTAAAGACACGAGCAGTGTTTGCCCCAATACCACTAAATATTTATTACCCAATACGCCTAATCGCCTATCATATTCATTTTTTAAAGATTCGAGCACCCTAAATTTGGTGTCGTCGACCATGGTGCCATTTTCAATAATTAAATCACCTTGGGCAACCATCCCTTCGTAGGTACTGATATTAATAATTGCATCATTATTAATTTTAATACTTAAGACTTCGTCATAAATTATATTTTCGGATAAAGCATTTTGCAAAGCAGAAAATATCAACGCTGTATCTGCAGTTTTAATAACGCTTAATTGTTGTTGCAATACTTGAAAGGCTTTGGCTATGGTATAATGCGAGCTAGGTTCAGAAAGGCTTGCTTGATTGCCATTCAATAAATAAAATTCATTAGCATTGCTTTTTTTAATACTAGTATGCTCATTAGCCATAATACCAATGGCTAAAACAGCCCTCAGTTTTTCATTAACAATGGCGAGGTATTTATTTTTTAGCAGTTTATTTTCGTTTAAATACTTTTGTTTCCATAGTATATAAAATTCTCTTTCAAATTGCGTTTTAATTTCTTGACTTAATGATTGATCTAATTGAAAATAAGGAAGCGCATTTTTGTTAATTTTATTTTTCTCCGAATCAATTTCCTCTTTGGATTTTTCGATGGCAAAATCAAATGGTGCATTTAAATTTTGATGCATCCAAGGTTTACCTTTATCAAATTCGTATTTAAATGTTCTGCCTTTAGGTAAAACGGAAACAATAATGGCAATGCAAAGCACCACTAAAGTGTATTTAGTGAAGGCCACGTTCTTGAAGTAGTTTTTATTAGATGGAGTCATGTGCCGTGAAATTAAGAAAAAACATAGTTTTTACTGAATAAAATAAAGAATATCGTTTAGCTCAATCAATTAAATTCTTAAATTTGTTAAAAATCTAAACCTATGAAAAATGTTGTCATTGTATCAGCCACTCGTACCCCAATGGGTAGTTTTGGCGGATCTTTAAGTGCTGCATCGGCTACTCAATTGGGTGCAATTGCGATCAAAGAAGCGGTAAAGCGAGCTGGAATAGCAAGTGAGCAAGTACAAGAAATATATATGGGCAATGTGCTTTCTGCTAATTTAGGCCAAGCACCAGCAACACAAGCGGCTAAATATGCGGGCTTATTAGATATTCCAAGTACTACCATTAATAAAGTATGTGCATCTGGAACCAAAGCAGTGATGCTTGCTGCGCAAAGCATTGCCATGGGCATTAACGAAGTGGTCGTAGCTGGAGGAATGGAAAGCATGAGTAATGTGCCTTTTTATTTAGACAAAGCCAGACAAGGCTATAAATTAGGTCATCAACAAGTGACCGATGGTTTAATTAAAGATGGTTTGTGGGATGTCTACAACGATTACCACATGGGTAATGCAGCCGAATTATGTGCGAGCTCATGTAATATTAGCAGAGAAGATCAAGATGCTTTTGCAATTGAAAGTTACCATAGAGCGCAAGCTGCTTTCGAAAAAGGATTATTCACGGAAGAAATTGTTTCGGTTGAAATTCCAGGTCGAGCGGGTGCAGTAACTATTGTAGCAGAAGACGAAGAATTTAAAGCAGTAAAGTTTGATAAAATTCCTGGATTAAAACCAGTATTTAAAAAAGACGGAACAGTAACCGCAGCAAATGCATCTACCTTAAACGATGGCGCATCTGCAATGGTCTTAATGTCGGAAGAAAAAGCATTGGCATTAGGTTTAAAACCATTGGCCATTATTAGAGGATATGCAGATGCGCAACAAGCGCCAGAATGGTTTACTACCGCTCCTGCTAAAGCCATCCCTAGAGCCTTGGCTCATGCTGGTATCACTGCCGATCAAGTAGATTTTTACGAAATTAATGAAGCATTTTCTGTTGTTGCTTTAGCCAACAACCAAGCTTTAAAACTAGATGCTACCAAAGTAAATGTAAACGGCGGTGCGGTTGCTTTAGGGCATCCACTGGGCAGTTCGGGTTGCAGAATTATTGTCACTTTACTTTCTGTATTAAAACAAAACAATGGTAAAATTGGCGTGGCAGCTATTTGTAATGGCGGCGGCGGTGCTTC
>CANNIS010000077.1 GCA_947505035.1 Sphingobacteriales bacterium | reverse complement strand
TTAAAATTGGACCACACATGCCCACACAATGAAAACTCCCTAAAAATCCTAATAAAAAAGCGGCGGTTAATTGCATCAGAAATTAGGGGATTACAATAACAGATTCGGTTAAATAATACAGACTATCTACTTTCCAATCAATTTTTACTTTGCGCATGCCAGCGCTAAACCCTTGTGTAGCTATTACAATATTATTTTGATTAGTTTCGATCGCTTGCGTAAAATCTGCATTCGCATCCGAAGGCTTGTATACTAAAACGGAACCCGAAATATTTTTACCCGAAAATGCAGTTGGAAATGTAATGCTTAATTGCGAATTACTTAAACTAACTTTTGGTTTTTCAACTAAAGCAGCTTCGTTTTTCATTTTAACAATTTCAGATTCGAAATTTAATTCTCTAGCATAATAATCGGGTGCAACCAAATCTACTTTTTGGTTAACACTGACCACCACCAGTGTGATGATGAGGGCTACAAAACCCAAATACAATAATAAAATACGGTTTCCCCAATTCATATATATTAATTTAAAGGTGCTAAAAATGTAGTTTTAGTGGTTTCTAATAATTTACCATCATCGTATACTCCAATTTTTAATTTAGTACTTCGCTTTTGAATGTCTTTATGGTTAACATAAATAAATAGCGTGCCTACGGCTGCACTTTCTTTTTCACAAAACACTTGACCATTGCCAATTATTTTAATTGTTGCATTACTTTCTATTACTTTAAATTGAATATGGAGTTCGCGATGGGTCTTATTGGTTACTTTGAAATTATACAAATTACTGATTGTGCCGTCTTGATTAACTTGATATAAAATGCCGGGCGTTCTTAACATCGTTGTTTCGGTATCTTTTCTACTAATGAGCGTAAATGCCAATGCCGAAACTAAAATGAGTAAGACCGCCGAATAGCCTATAATCCTAGCGTTTAGCCTTAACTTGGCACCTTCTGCAATTCCTGTTTCCGAAGCATATTTTATTAAGTTTTTTGGCAAGCCCACATGGCCCATAATATCATTACAGACATCAATACATGCTGTACAATTTACACATTCTAATTGTGTGCCATTTCTAATATCTATACCCGTTGGGCAAACAGCAACACATTGATGACAATCAATACAATCACCAATTGTGCGAGTTTCTCCTTTTCTAATTTTTCCTCTTGGTTCTCCACGCTTGTAATCATAGGCAACTACAATAGATTTTTTATCTAACAATACCCCTTGCAATCTGCCATAAGGACAAACTACCGTACATACTTGTTCTCTAAAAAAAGCGAAAACCCAATAAAACACATAAGTAAAAATAACCAGTGCAGCTAAATCTCCTTTGTGTAACGAAATTGGTTCAACTATCAATCTAAATAATTCGTCTGTACTAATGATATACGATAAAAATAAATTGGCAATTAAAAAGGATAATACGTAAAAGATGAAATGCTTAATTGACTTTTTAAAGATTTTTTCGAAGGTCCAAGATGCCCTGTTTAATGCAATTTGCTTGTTCGCATCCCCTTCAATGAAATATTCTATTTTTCTGAAGACCATTTCTAAAAAAATAGTTTGCGGACAGGCCCATCCACAAAACAATCGACCGAATATGACCGTAAATAAAATAATGAACACCATAAAAGTGATCATCGTTAATCCTAATAAGAAAAAATCTTGTGGGCCAAAAACAACACTAAATAAAATGAATTTACGTGTTAAGATGTTGAGCATAAAAAAAGGCATGCCATTTACCCTAATAAATGGCATGCCTATTAAAATTATTAAGAAAAAAGTGGCAACAATGGTTCTGTAATTAGTGAGCTTACCTTTAGGTTTTTTGGCAAAAATCCAAAAGCGTTTACCTTTATCATCTATAGTAGCTACGCTATCTCTAAAGTGTTGATCTAATTCTTCTTCATAATGATAATCTTCGTTCATTTTATATTATAACACTTTCAAACTGTCGCTAGCTAGCGCTTTTAATGTGGTATCCACGGCAGCTGCTTCAACATAGATTGTGCCTTGTGGCGCTTTTGGATTGGCTGGATTTGTTCCTTTGATTGTAGTAATAAAACTGGAAATTTGTTGAATTTCCATTGGCGTAATTTGACTCTCCCAAGAAATCATTCCTTTTTCTGGCCAACCATATTTTATTGTTTTAAAAATGTCTTTGATGCTGCCTCCATGAATCCAATAATCGTCGGTTAAGTTAGGACCAACTAAACCTTCTCCATTCATACCATGACATGCGGCACATTTAGTAATATAACCACTTTTACCTTTTGCTAAGGCTGTTGCATCTGTCAATATCAGCACAGATGTTTCATCGACTAAAGCAGCAGTTTTTTTCAAAAATTCATTTTTCTTTTGAATAGCCTGCGCAACTTCTGTATCGTATTCCATTTGCTGGGTTGGCCCATCGAAATAAGTAAAATAAATCATGTAAGTAATGGCAAAAATAATGGTGCCATAGAACATGTATACCCACCAAGGTGGTAAGCTATTGTCTAACTCAATAATACCATCGTAGTTATGATCTGTAGCCACCTCTGCTTCTCTATCTAAAGGTATCGCCTTAGTCATGCGTTTCATGATGGCTGCATAGGTCCATTTAGATTCTGCTTTTGTTTTATAACCTAATGCAATCAGCATCTTTTGTAAAATTGCAAACAAATAAAGAATAACGAAAAGTTCAATCGCCACCACTAACATTAAAATCATTATGGTAGTAGGATCTAATGCACCAGCTATTTGTGTAATAGGATTAGGCGCAACAGTTGAACTGACTGTTTGCGCCTGAACTGATCCTATTCCTAAAATAAAAAAGAAAAAAATAACTGGAATTGTTTTTTGAAATTGTTTTGAAATTTTATTATTTACTAAACCTACTAATACCCCACCGATTGCTATAATAACTAATAATAAACCTAGAATTGCGAATGCAAAAACCCAAAACAACGGACTGTCCCAAATGCTTGGAGTTACACTAACCGCTGCATTCTGTGCAATCGCCTGGGCATTTACATTGGTTATGATAAAAGCAAATAGCAGTAGCAGTAACCACTTTTTAATTTTTAATTTTTTTAGACTATTCATGTTTGCTAAAATTTAAATGATCATCATTTTTTGCTAAAGGAATATTTCCTAATTCGTTCATTCTTGCGGAATCTGATTTGATTAAATAAATAATAAGTACCGTAAAAAAAATCACGAAAATAAGGAGAGAAAATAATGGGAATATGGATACGCCCGAAATAGAAGATAAATAATTAATGAATTTCATGTTTACCTATTTTATTTTGTTGTTAATTTGATATCCTTGCCAAGTCTTTGCAAATAAGCAATCAAGGCTACAATCTCTTTATCAGAAGCCGTTTTAATTCCAGACTGCGCTAATGTATTTTTGATAGAATCTGCTTGATGCATTAAGTCTTTGTTCGCAATTAAATCGTAACCCATAGGATATGGGACTCCGACAGTTTGCATCGCCCTAATTTTAGCAGCTGTTGAGCTCGTATCTAAATTATCGTCTAGTAACCACGAGTAAACTGGCATGATGGATCCTGGTGACATTGAAGTAGGCTCTAGCATGTGATTATAATGCCAAGCATCTGGGTATTTTCCACCTTCTCTTTGTAAATCGGGTCCAGTTCTTTTCGAGCCCCATAAGAATGGATGATCGTAAACAAATTCGCCAGCTTTAGAATATTCGCCATAACGTTCGGTTTCTGATCTAAACGGACGGATCATTTGGGAATGACAAGTATTACATCCTTCTCTAATATAAATATCACGCCCTTGTAATTCTAATGGGGTGTATGGTTTTACACTCGCTATGGTTGGTATGTTATTTTTAATTAAAAATGTTGGGATAATTTCTGCAGCGCCTCCAATTAAAATAACTACTAAACTAAATACCATAAACTGAACTGGACGTCTTTCGATCCAACGATGCCAATGTTCGTTTTTAGCTACGCCATAAACCTTAGTTAATGCAGGTGCTTCGGCTAATTCGTTAGCAATTAATTTGCCCGACGAAGCGGTCTTTATTAAATTGTAAGTCATCACAATTACACCTATTAAATATAATGACCCACCTATACTTCTCAGTGCATACATTGGAATAATTTGAGTAACCGTTTCTAAAAAGTTTGGATATTTTAAAAAGCCCTCTGCGGTAAACTCTTTCCACATTAAACTTTGGGTAATTCCTGCCCAGTATAAAGGAACTGCGTAAAATAAAATGCCTAAAGTGCCAATCCAAAAATGAAAATTGGCTAATTTTTTGGAGTATAATTCTTTTCCATAAATACGTGGGAACAACCAATACAACATTCCAAAAGTTAAAAAGCCGTTCCAACCTAAAGTTCCAATATGTACGTGCGCAACAATCCAATCTGTAAAATGTGCAATGGCATTCACATTTTTCAACGATAACATGGGGCCTTCGAAAGTAGACATACCGTAAGCTGTAATGGCTACCACAAAGAATTTTAGCACTACATCTTCTCTCACTTTATCCCAAGCACCACGCAAGGTTAATAAACCGTTGATCATACCACCCCACGATGGTGCAATTAACATGACCGAAAACACCACTCCTAATGATTGTGCCCAATCTGGCAAAGAGGTATATAATAAGTGATGCGGTCCTGCCCAGATATATAAAAAGATTAAAGCCCAAAAGTGAATAATAGAAAGTCTATAAGAATAAACGGGTCTGTTAGCTGCTTTAGGTAAGAAATAATACATTAAACCTAAATAGGGTGTTGTCAAGAAAAAGGCAACTGCATTATGACCGTACCACCATTGAACTAATGCATCTTGTACGCCTGCATACCACGAATAACTTTTAAAAAGCGAAACTGGTATTTCAAAAGAGTTGACAATGTGCAATACTGCAATTGTTATAAATGTGGCAATGTAAAACCAAATGGCAACATATAGATGACGCTCTCTTCTTTTTAAAATAGTAGCGAACATATTCCAACCAAAAACTACCCAAATTAATGCAATGGCAATGTCTATAGGCCACTCAAGCTCTGCGTATTCTTTACCAGAAGTATATCCCAAAGGTAAAGTTATTGCGGCTGCTAAAATAATAATTTGCCATCCCCAGAAATTTATCTTACTAAGTACATCGCTATACATTCTGGCTTTACACAATCTTTGTAATGAATAGTAAATACCAGCAAACAAACCATTTCCAACAAATGCAAAAATTACCGCATTGGTATGTAATGGCCTAAGTCTTCCATATGTTGTATAAGGAATGCCAAAGTTTAAATTTGGAAAAACCAACTGAAGCGCAATGTGCAATCCAACGGTCATTCCTATTAAACCAAAAATAATTGATGCGTAAGCAAAGTTGCGCACAATTTTGTTGTCATAATAAAATTGTTCTTGTTGCATAGAAATTTTTATTTTTTTGATTTTTGTTCTACTAATTCATCGTCAAATAGTATTCTTACTGAAGGAGTATAATCGTCGTCATATTGTCCGTCATTAACGGACCAGAAAAAGGAAATCAAAAAGCCGATTGCGACTAATAAACTGATACCAATTAAGAGGACTAATACTGCCATGTGCTATTCTTCAGCTGTAAAGAAACGCGATATATTTTCCAAAAAATATGACATAAATCATATTATAAATTAGATTTTATGTATGATATTTGTAGGTAGATAAAAACTATCTATTTGAAAATCAGCTGATGAAAAAGGAAATTGAGGATATAGGGGATATTGAGCGATTGGTAAGCCTCTTCTACGACAAGGTAAATCAAGACGATTTATTGAGTGTGGTTTTTAATGTTCATGCAAAAACAGATTGGGAAAGCCATTTGCCAAAAATGGTACGGTTTTGGTCTGGAATACTATTAGACACTAGCGATTATAGAGGCCGACCTTTTGAAGCACACGCCAAACAATCTGAACATATTACTCCCGAACATTTTAAAAGATGGATAGCTTTATTTAAAGAAACTATTTCCGAAAATTTTGAAGGCGAAAAAGCTGCTTTAGCTATTCAGCGTGCAGAAAGTATTGGTGATATTTTTCAATACAAATTAGACTTTATGAGATTAAACAAAGAAGCTACAGATCCAAATTTAGATAAATTATAAATTTATTTTTGCAGAAATAGCAGTTGCAATTGTAGTAAATAAAACAATGGAGATGGAACTGATGGGCATTAATATAGCTGCAATTACCGGCGATAGATTTCCTTGCACTGCATAAAATAATCCTACAGTATTATATAATAAAGAAATCACAAAACTTATCACTATAATTTTTTTACTCGTTTTAGCAAATTTGATAAAACGATCTAAATTACCAAAAGATTTTCCATCCATAATAATATCACTCGCCGGAGAGAAATAATTAGCTTGGTCGGTAATGGCAATGCCAACATCGCTCTGCTTCAATGCTCCTGCATCATTTAAGCCATCACCTACCATCATTACTACCTTTCCCTTTGATTGTAGGGTTTCTATTTTATGTAATTTATCGGATGGGCTTTGTTTGAAATATAAGGGAGTAGTATCTCCTAACATAAATTGTAAGGTGTCGCGCTCCGCATCATGGTCGCCAGATAAAACCATTAACTCAAATTTATTTTTAAGCCGCATGATTAAACTAGCAAAACCATTTCGATAAACATGTTTTATAGAAAAATAACCTTTGATCGTATTGTTGAATTCAACATAAACGATACTTTCTTTTAACATTCCATCTTGAATTGCCCCTAAAATGAATTGTTCGGAACCCACTCTAATTTTAAAATTCGGATAGCTTGCTATCATTCCCTTGCCTGGAAATTCTTTAAAAGTAGTTAGTTCAATACTGCTATCATTTTGAATAAAATCATAAATTCTTTTGCTTAATGGATGAGCAGAATTCTTAAATAACGCTTTTAGTAATTGGTTTTCTTGAGTAGAAAGTGGCGCACCTTTATACACAACATCAGCAAATTTAGCTTCTGTAATGGTGCCTGTTTTATCAAAAACAATGACATTTATTTTAGCTAGTTTTTCTAAAATGCTCGCATTTTTAAGGTAAAATGCTTTTTTACCTAATTGCCTAATACTG
>CANNIS010000076.1 GCA_947505035.1 Sphingobacteriales bacterium | reverse complement strand
TTTTTTCCAATCAACGCTTTCGTTTATTTTTCCTATAAATTTAGCATCAGGAAATTTATCACTTTCGATATAATTCTCATTAAAATGCTCTTGCATTAAAGAGCTTTTAAAAGTAAAAGATTTAACTTGAATCATAAATAAGATATCGTTTTTAGCCGTGGTAATAATAGAGGTGGCATTGGCTGTTTTTGCCTCAATATCTTCCATTGGGGTAGAAGAAAAAAAACGGACATTCATCGCTTTAGATTGATAAACTTCTTGTGCAGAAGCTTGTATTCCTATGAATGCAAAACTAATTAAGAGTGCAATTTTTTTCATAATGTTACCGATTTAGTTGATTTAGATAGCTAATATAGCAAAATTCGCGAAGTTTTTTTCTTACTTTTACCTAAGTAAAGCTTCTAAAAATGAAACACCTCATCGCACCTTCTATTTTATCTGCAGATTTTGCAAACTTACAATCCGATATCGAAATGATTAATCAATCGGAAGCAGATTGGTTCCATGTTGATGTTATGGATGGGGTATTTGTACCAAATATTTCTTTTGGATTTCCAGTTATTACCGCAATTAAACATCATGCAAAAAAGCCCTTAGACGTGCATTTAATGATTGTTGATCCGGATAGGTATTTACAACAATTTAAAGATGCTGGAGCTGCTATATTAACGGTTCATTACGAAGCTTGTACTCATTTACATAGAACCATTGCAGCCATTCACGAATTAGGAATGAAAGCCGGTGTAGCAATCAATCCGCATACCCCAGTTTCTGTATTAGAAGATATACTTCCTCAAATAGATTTAGTATGTATTATGAGTGTAAATCCTGGCTTTGGAGGTCAAAAGTTTATCGAAAACACTTATCAAAAAATTACTAAACTCAGAACTTTAGCTAAACAATTAAATACCGAAGTACTTATAGAAATAGACGGTGGTGTAGGACATCAGAATGCATTGGCATTGATTAAAGCTGGTGCAGATGTGCTAGTTGCAGGAAATGCCGTATTTGGCGCACAAAATCCAATGGAAATGATAACAGAATTGAAAAAAATTCGTTAAGTATTTCATGTTTCCAAAACTCCCCTTTGTATTGTTATTTGTTTGCCTCGCCAATTTGGGGTTTTCGCAACGCAATGCCAATTTATTTGGAACCATCACCGATGAAAAGGGCAAAACCATGCCTTTAGTAAACATTTCCATAGTTGGAACTAATATTGGTACCAAAACCAACGATTTTGGGCATTACGAACTAAAAGTGCCAGCAGATTCCTCATTTACTTTGCAGTTTAATTCTTTAGGATACGAATCGCATAAAATCCAATTGAGGTTAAAACCTGCTGAACAAAAAAAAATCAGTCATCAATTTGCACAATCTAGTTTTGCTATCAAGCAAGTGGAAGTAAATAGTGATATAGATAGGCGTGCTGGAATTTCGAAAATAGATGCCAAATTACTTTCAAGTTTACCTTCTGCTTCTGGAAATTTTGAAGCCATTTTAAAAACTTTACCAGGTGTGCAATCCAATAATGAATTGAGTTCGCAATATAATGTGAGGGGTGGAAATTTCGATGAAAATTTAGTGTATGTAAATGATGTGGAAATTTACCGTCCTTTTTTAGTTCGTTCCGGACAACAAGAGGGCTTGAGTTTCATCAATTCAGACATGGTTAAATCGGTGAGTTTTTCGGCTGGCGGATTTGATGCTAAATATGGCGATAAACTTTCTTCTGTCTTAGACATCACTTATAAAAAGCCTGTGGCCTTTGCGGGTAGTGTTTCTGCCGGTTTATTAAATCAATCTATTAACTTAGAAGGAACCAATCGCAATCGTCGATTATCTTATTTGTTGGGTTATCGAAAAAAATCAACCAAATATGTATTGGGTTCTTTAGATATAGATGGCGATTACCAGCCTAATTTCTCCGACCTGCAAACCTTTGTAAACTATAGCCTTTCGACCGATTGGGAGCTCTCTTTTATGGGAAATTTCAATAGTAATAATTACATCGTAAAGCCTCAAAGTAGAGAAACCACATTTGGTACTTTCAACGAAGTATTGCGTTTGTCTATCTTTTTTCAAGGTCAAGAAATTGATCAATACCAAAGTACATTGGGCGCTTTAACGGCTACTTATAATCCATCTGATTCTTTGAAAATAAAATTCATTGCTACAAAATATAATTCCTTCGAACAAGAAACATTTGATATTGAAGGGCAATATATTTTTGATGAAATAGAAAGTAATTTTGGAAAAGAAACCTTTGGCCAAGTGAAAGCTAATAGGGGCGTTGGTGCCTACTTAAATCATGCTAGAAATTTTTTGCGTGCAAATGTTCAATCTATTGAAAACAAAGGACGCTACGTGCATAAGGGTAATTTATTATTATGGGGTTTGCGTTATCAAAACGAGCAAATTAACGACCAATTGAGTGAATGGAATTTAATAGATTCTGCAGGTTACGCGCTTTCTAATTCGGCGCAAATGATTGAGTTGAAAGATGTAATTCGTACCAAAATAAAATTAAACACCAATCGCGTCAATGGCTTTATTCAAAATTCATTTTCTTTTAATGCTGATAAAAGTTTACAATTAACAACGGGTATAAGGGCTACCTATTGGGATTATACTAAACAATTAAATATAAGTCCTAGAGTTACTTTGTCATTTCATCCAAAATGGAAGCAGGACTGGGTTTTCAGAGCATCTACTGGTTTGTATTATCAACCGCCTTTTTACCGCGAATTAAGAAATTACGATGGTACTTTATCTACCAATCCAGCGGCACAAAAATCTATTCATTATGTTTTAGCAGCCGATAGACAATTTATTTCTTTTGGTGGTCGAAAGTTTAAGTTTATATCAGAAATGTATTATAAACAAATGGATCAAATTATTCCTTACGAAGTAGACAATGTTCGTATACGATATTATGCAAATGATAAAGCAAAGGCATACGCTAAAGGTATTGATTTTAAAGTGAATGGGGAGTTTGTGAAAGATTTAGAATCGTGGTTTAGTTTGTCTTTTATGAGTACCCAAGAAGATATTTATAACGACAAAATAAATATCAAGAATGTAAGTGGAATAGATTCTGCTATTATTTATCCAGGTTATATTCCAAGACCAACCGATCAACGATTTAATTTTTCAGTATTCTTTCAAGATAACTTTAAAAATGATCCAAGTTTTAAAGTGCATTTAAATGTAGTTTTTGGTGCAAGATTACCCTTTGGTCCGCCAGATTTTGCCAGATATAAAGACACCTTGCGCATGCCGCCCTATTGGAGAGCAGATGTAGGATTTAGTAAAGAATTTGTCGGTAAGAAAAATGGCGGAACCGCGCAAATTGGGCCATTTAAATCGCTCATGCTTTATGCCGAAGTTTTCAACCTCTTTAAACGCTCCAATACCATATCTTATCTATGGATAAGGGATGTTAATGCGCAACAATATGCGGTACCAAATTACCTTACTTCTAGGCAAATAAACCTGCGTTTAGTAGGTAAATTTTAACACTTGTATAAGAGTTGATAGTTTTTAACTTTGTATGGTATTTTAACCTATAAAAAATGCCACACAAACACAATTTCGGTGCAGGTCCTTGCATCTTACCACAAGAAGTTTTTGAACAAGCAGCACAGGCTGTATTAAGCTGGGGTGACACGGGTTTATCTATTTTAGAAATCTCGCATCGCACGCCAGAGTTCGAATCGGTTGTTGCAGAATCTGTACAATTGATTAAAGAATTGATGCAGGTGCCCGATGGTTACGATGTTATTTTTGTACAGGGTGGTGCAAGTTTGCAATTTGGCATGTTGCCAATGAATTTATTAAACGAAGAAGAGTCGGCGGCTTATTTGGATACAGGTGTTTGGGCCAACAAAGCATGGAAAGAAGCTAAGCTTTTTGGAAATGTAAATGTAGTAGCATCTTCTAAAGACGCTAACTATACCTACATTCCAAAAGATTATCAAATTCCAACAGATGCAAAGTATTTTCATTGTACCTCTAATAATACTATTTACGGAACGCAAATGCAATCCTTTCCTAAATCACCAGTTAGTATGGTATGTGATATGTCTTCTGATATTTTAAGTAGGGAAATTAATGTAGCAGATTTTGATTTAATATATGCTGGAGCACAGAAAAACATTGGGCCTGCAGGAAATACGGTTGTCATTTTAAAATCAGAAATTTTAGGAAAAGTTAACAGAAAAATAACATCGATGCTCGATTATCGTATTCATATTGAAGGTGGATCGATGTACAACACGCCTCCAGTATTTGCCATTTATGTGGCCATGTTAAATTTACGTTGGTTAAAAAAACAAGGTGGCGTAAAAGAAATGGAAAGAAGAAATTTAGAGAAAGCCAATTTACTTTATTCCGAGATTGATCGTAACGCAATGTTTAAAGGTACTTGCGCAATAGAAGATCGTTCTAAAATGAATATCTGTTTTGTCATGAATGATGCCTCTTTCGAAAAAGAATTTTTACAAATGGCTGAAGCGGTTGGATGTGTTGGTTTAAAAGGACACCGAAGTGTGGGTGGATTTAGGGCATCTATGTATAATGCATTGCCATTAGCTAGCGTTCAAGTTTTAGTAGATACCATGAAAAATTTTGAAGCTTTAAAAAAATAAGAAGATGAAAATATTAGCGAATGATGGGATTGATCCAATTGGTAAAAAAATGCTCGAAGATGCTGGTTTTACAGTAGATACAGAGACAATTCCACAAGATCAATTGCTTTCAAAATTAAATCAATACGATGCTATTACCGTTCGTTCGGCAACCAAAATTCGCAAAGAATTAATAGATGCTTGTCCTAATTTAAAATTGATTGGTAGAGGTGGAGTAGGGATGGATAATATAGATGTAGACTACGCAAAATCTATTGGAAAAACAGTGATTAATACACCAGCGGCATCTTCTATTTCTGTTGCAGAATTAGTTTTTGCTCATCTATTTTCTGGTGTTCGTTTTTTAGCGCAAGCCAACAGGGCTATGCCTTTGCATGGAGATTCGCAATTCAATGATTTGAAAAAACAATATGCAAAAGGCCTCGAACTAAAAGGTAAAACCATTGGCATTTTAGGTTTTGGTCGCATAGGAAGAGAAGTGGCTAAAATTGCATTTGGTTTAGGAATGGATGTACTTGCCTACGATTTATTTGAATTTAATCCTACCGTAGAAATGCGTTTTTCTGGTGACATTACTTTACCATTAACTGTTCAAGTGGCTAGTAAGTCCTTATTACTTCAAAGAGCCGATTTTATTACTTTACATGTTCCAGCAATAGATGGTAAGCCTGTAATAGGTGCCGCAGAATTTGCCATGATGAAAAAAGGCGCAGCTATTGTGAATTGTGCAAGGGGTGGGGTGATTGATGAAGCAGCTTTATTAGCTGCCTTAGATAATCAACAAATAGCATTTGCCGGATTAGATGTTTTTGATAACGAACCAACACCCTCTACTGCCATTTTACATCATCCTAAAATTTCTTTAACACCACATATTGGCGCTGCAACCAACGAAGCGCAAGAGCGCATTGGTGTGGAGTTAGCGAGTTTGATCATTGATTTTTTTAATAAATAACAATGGCAAATATAAAAGCATTCAAAGGTATTAGACCCCGAAAAGATTTAGTAGAACAAGTGGTTGCTAAACCTTTTGATACTTTTTATACGCCAGCAGCCAAACAAATTTTAGAAAATAATCCTATCTCATTTTTACATACCATAGAACCTTTAATTGATAATCCTTTTCAACAAGGTTCGAGAGAAGAAATTGTATTCAAAAAAGCAAAAGAGTTTTTTGATGAATTTATGGAAGATGGGGTTTTGCAAAGCGATCCATCGGAAAGTATTTATGCTTATCGCACATTTAATAGGGGCCAATGGCAACAAGGCATTTGGTGTTTAACCTCTATAGACGATTACTTAAATAATTCCTTAAAAAAACACGAGCTTACCCGTACCGAAAGAGAAAAAGATTTAATTGAATATTTAGATAATACGGGCATCGATGCCAATCCAGTTTTGGTGACTTACCAAGGAAGTTCAAAAATTAAAGAAATATTGAATCAGGTAATGGCTGCTTCACCAGATTTTGATTACCATGCCAACGATCAGCAACATCAATTATGGCACATCGATTCGGCGCAAATGATTCAAGAACTGATTGCCGAATTTAAAAAGTTTGAGGCCACTTATATTGCCGACGGTCACCATCGTGCTGCTGCTGCTGCTCTTGCAGGCACACAAAAACGAAAAAATAATTTTAAACACCATGGCCGAGAAGAATACAATTTCTTTAGTACCATTTATTTTAGTTTTGAAGAGTTACAGATTTTCGAATTTCAGCGTGTCTTAAAAGATTTAAATGGCTTAAGCAATAGCGAATTTCTTGCAAAACTTGCTGAAAATTTTGAGGTAATTTTAAGTGATGCGGCAAAGCCGATGCACGCTCGCGACTTTAAATTATACCTCGATCATACTTGGTATAAAATTAGCCCAAAGCAAGTAGATACTACCCTTACAGAGCCTATCGATTTATTAGATGTGAGTATATTGCAAACGCAAATATTACATCCAATATTAGGGATTGAAAATCCTAGAAGAGATCCTCGAATTTCTTTTGTGGGTGGTATTGTGCCCATTCAAGATATTACCAAAAGTATTGATGCGGGTGAAAGTGTCGCTGCTTTTATTTTATTTCCAACCTCTATTGAAGAGTTGGTGGCGGTTTCGGATGCAGGATCTGTAATGCCACCTAAATCCACTTGGTTTGAACCCAAATTGCCTTGTGGCTTAGTGGTTCATCAGTTATAACCTATTTCTTTAATTTGATGTAAAGCGCTTCTACTTTGGCTCTTGCCCAAGGTGTTTTACGCAAAAAGGTTAAAGATGATTTTATGCTTGGGTCGTGTTTAAAACAATTGACACGAATGGCTTCGTCGAGGTATTCCCAACCATAATTTGCCACTAAAAATTCGAGTATTTGTGCGAGTGTAATGCCGTGTAATGGATTGTTAGCTTGGCTTTCCATTATTCTTCTTCTTCAAAAAATTCTTCCAATGATGCAAAGTAAATATCATTCCAACCATCAATCATATCTTCAAATGCTTCG